>JALSJA010000187.1 GCA_026989615.1 Parvularculaceae bacterium
GACCTTGGGGCTTCCCTTGTGCGCCTGTTGACCGACGATATTACCCGGCAAACCATGGCCAAGCGCGCTGAAGACTGGTCCCGGTCCAGCGCCGAACAGGTGCTGGGCAATATTGTCAAAGCTATTGCGCCCGTATTGGAGAATATCAAGCCATGAGGAAACCGCCCAAATTCTGGTCGGACCCTGATGGTGGCATGACCCCTTTTGCCATCGCCCTTGCGCCTTTCGCCGGACTTTACGGGGTCGGTGCCAAATTGAAAGCACGCTTTACCAAGGCCGAACGCCTGCCCAAACCGGTTATCTGCATTGGTAATGTCACCCTTGGGGGAGTTGGTAAAACGCCTTTTACGGCAATGCTGGCAAAACGCCTGCAAGATATGGGACAGGCACCGCATATTGTCTCGCGTGGCTATGGCGGCAAGGAGAAAGGCCCTTTGCGGGTCCAACAAGACCACGGGGCCGAACAAGTGGGGGATGAGCCCTTATTGCTGGCAAGGAGCGCGCCGGTCTGGGTGGCGGCCAAGCGCCCTATGGGGGGCGAGCAGGCCATTATCGAGGGGGCGGATTGTATTTTGCTTGATGACGGGTTTCAAAATCCGAGTCTGCACAAGGATTTTTCTTTCCTGCTGATTGATGCCGAAGAAGGTTTTGGCAATGGCGTTGGTTTTCCCGCCGGACCTTTGCGGGAGCGGCCAGAGGATGCAAGGGATCGCGCCCAATGTGTGGTCTTTGTCAAACCCCATAAAGATTATGAAATGGTCGGGGGCTTGCGGCGTTTTGCCCGCAATATTGAAACACTCTATGCATGGCTGGAGCCGGATATGCGTGGCCTTGATAAGGGTGCCCGCTATTTTGCTTTTTGCGGGATTGGGCGGCCGGAGCGCTTTTTTGAAACCTTAGAGCGCCTCGGGCTTGATTTGCGCGAGCGCCAGAGCTTTGGCGATCATCACCCCTATAGGGAAGAGGAATTGCGCGATCTCATCATCGCTGCCAAAACCGCCAAGGCCATTCCCATCACCACCGAAAAAGATTTGATGCGTATCCCGGCAAGCTTACGCGGGCAAATCGCTACCCTGCCCGTACGGATGATGGTGGACAGGCCTGAAGCGCTGGATGCGATGTTAGGCCCGGTTCTCGACCCGCCGCGGGCAAAGGCTTAAAATAAAGATTATGGCTGACAACAAAAACAATAAAACCGGAAATAAACTTACCTGGCCACTGCCCTTGCAGGACCCAGCATCCCCTGAGCGCTGGGATGCGGATGTGCCTTTGCCGGCACCGCGCGCCAATAATCCGGTGCGTTTCTGGCACCATATTGAATATGGGCTTATGGGGACGCTGACAGGTTTTTTTCGCCTGCTGGGTATTGATCGCGCTTCGGCCTTTTCCGGCGCTGTTTTTCGCACGATTGGTCCGCTCATCAAGCCGGTCAATAAAAAGGCTTTGCGTAATTTGCGCTATGTGATGCCGGAAAATAGCGCGCAGGAAAACCGCAAAATCATTCGCAATATATGGGAAAATTTTGGCCGCACTTTGGCGGAATTTTCCATGCTCGATCAGTTCAAGCCATTTGAAGATGATCGCTTCGAGCTTGAAGGCGCGGATATTCTCGAAAAACTGGTGCGCGAGGAAACGCAGGCGATTTATTTTTCCGGCCATTTTGCCAATTGGGAATTAATGTCGCCGCTTTTATATCGCGCCGGGGTGCGCAATGGTTTTATCTATCGACCCATGAATAACCCGCTTACGGACAAGCTGGTGATTAAACGGCGCGCTTCGACCATGTCGCGGGTGCAATTGCCCAAAGGCAAACAGGGCGGGCGCTCGCTCATCCGTATTCTGGTCAAGGGGTATTCGATTTTGACCATGCAGGACCAGAAACTGAATACGGGCGAGCCGATTCCCTTTATGGGCAAGGAGGCCATGACCGCCGTTGCCGCCACCCGCATGGCACTGAAATACAAGCTACCGCTTGTGCCGGTGGCTATTCGCCGCCTTGATGGCGCGCGTTTTCGGGTGATTATCCGTGAACCGATCATCGTGCAGGACACTGGCGATATCAACAAGGATGTCTATGACGCGACCTTGAAAATGAATGATGTGCTTGGCGAATTTATTCGCGAAAAGCCCGGTGACTGGCTCTGGTTTCATGGCCGTTGGCCCAAGGACCAGATGGGGGATTTGTAAGCGGGAGCGGGGTGACGGTATCCCTACTTACCCCGCAGGGCCTTTCTGGCCGCTGCGCCCAGATGCGCTTCACCGCGTTTTTTCGCAAGCTGCACCTGCCGGTGGCGCTCGGCGTGGCGGGCGCGCAATTCCTCATCATGGGTGTCAATACAATGGGGGCAGGAAATGCCTTCCTTGAAATCTTTGGATTGACGGTCTTCGGGGCTTAAAGGCATGCGGCAAGCAAAACATAATGTATGGGTGCCTTCTTCCAGCCCGTGTTTGA
>JALSJA010000188.1 GCA_026989615.1 Parvularculaceae bacterium
GCTTAACCGGATGCAGGGAGAGGGTTAAAGAGGTAAAAATGTCTTCACTTAAAACTGAGTTTGCACAGATGTTTGCATTTATCGACGAAGGAAAGGTTGCTATTTTTTATTCTCCCAAATTCAGGGAATTTAGTATTAGATTGCGAAATGGGCATGCCATGCAAAACATCCAATATTGCCCATGGAGTGGAAAAAAATTGCCGCGGAGTGTCTCGAAGGAGTATTTTGATATTTTGGAGAAAATGAATGTTGAACCTTTCGAGCATGACAAGATACCGCTGGAGATGAAAAGCGAAGATTGGTGGATAAAAAGAAACTTATAAATACATTATCAATTGCGCTTTCCAAAACCGACTAAATCTTTGAAGAGCTGTTGCGCAAAGCCTGTTTTTTATTAACAAAACCCTAACGCTTGGCCCCATGGCTTCATGGAATATCAACCATGTTTGCCTAACAATTCCCCTTGACGAAATTAACAAATAAAAGCGCCGGCGGCGCGTCGTTTAAGGGCAAAATGCGACAATCAAAAACCATAGGCCATTATTGGCGTGACGGGGGGCACCGCAAAAACAATCTCGATTTTTTGCGTTTTTTCGCGGCCATGGCGGTGATCTTTTCCCATTCCTGGGAAATCACCCAAGGCACAGCATATTTTGAGCCGATCTATTGGCTGTCCGGTGGCGAGACCAAGCTCGGGGTTTTGTCGGTGCTGGTGTTTTTTGCCATATCCGGTTTTCTCATTACCAATAGCTGGCAGCGCAATCCTGATTTGAAAGCTTTTTTATGGCGGCGCTTTTTGCGGCTGTTCCCGGGGCTGGCGGTGGCGGTATTGTTCACGATTTTTATTCTGGGTCCGCTGCTCACGCAAACCGGCTTTGTTGAATATTGGCAAAGCGCGCAGACCTGGATTTATTCCATCAACATTACGACTTTCAACAAATGGGATAGTCTGCCGGGCCTGTTTGCCAATAACCCTTTGCCGGATGTTATCAATGGCTCGCTTTGGACCTTGAAGTTTGAGGTTATGGCCTATCTTGCGGTGGCTTTGTTTGGCGTGTTTGGTCTGTTGCGCATGGGCGTCGTGCTGCCAGCGCTGATCATCTGTGTGCTTACGGCGCTTTGTCTCGGGCAGGGCGAGCATCAGGGGATAGTGTTCTATCTCTATAAATTTGCCCTGCTGGCACAGGCCTTTTTTGTGGGGGCGGTTTTATGCCTGTGGCGCAATCGCATTCCCATGAATAATCGCATGGCGATGATTGCCGGGGCGTTGATCGTCGGGGGCTTTGCCATTGGGCAGGTCAATTTGATGGTCGCCACCGCCGGGGCCTATCTCGTTTTCTGGTTTGCTTTTGCGGATTTTGGCCGGTTGGCGCCGATTATTCGCGATTGGGGCAAAAGGGGCGATTTTTCCTATGGGCTCTATATTTACGGCTTTCCGGTGCAGCAGGCGGTGCAGGCAGTGCTTGATCCGCAGGCCCCTTGGGTCAACTTCATGGTTTCCTGGCCGATTGTGTTGTTTCTGGCCTTTTTATCATGGGATTTTATCGAGTCCCGGGCCTTGCAGGCCAAGGGCTGGATAAGCCAAAAAACGCTACCCAAACGGGTAATTGTTGCCGGATAGCCGCCCATCCTGATTAAATCACTGTCAGAATAGCAAAAAACATCATTCAGGCTTTGAACCCTGCCCAAATTTGGGCAATTTAGGCATGATAGGTCGTGTTGAGCATGATAGTGTTCGGCAAGAGGGTGCTTGTTTGTTTTCCTGAGCTTTCGGGCAGGCGCGGCAGGCATTTGTAAGGTTCAAAAGCATATGAGGGGTTCGTCATGGAATCTGATATTGTAAGCGTCGGTGTCGAGCAGGCGATAACCACTGATTTCACCATTTGGGGCATGTTTTTGCAGGCTGACCCGGTAGTCAAAGGGGTGATGGTTATACTCGCACTGGCTTCGGTCTGGTCTTGGGCGGTGATGATTGATAAATCCATGACCTTTGGCCGGTTGAAGCGTCTGTCCAATCGCTTTGAAGATCAGTTCTGGTCCGGCAAGCCTTTGGACGATCTTTATAACAAAATAAAAGATCGTTCTGACCATCCCATGGCCAGAGTGTTTTCTGCGGCCATGGCCGAATGGGGGCGGGCGAAAGATGGTCCGGCGCGCTCCGACAGTTTTGTGGTTGGGGCAAAAGACCGCATCGACAAGGTGATGGCGGTGACCATTGGTCGCGAATTGGAAAAAGCCGAGCGCAATCTTTCGGTGCTGGCAACCATTGGTTCAGCCGCGCCCTTTATCGGCCTGTTCGGCACGGTGTGGGGGATCATGAATGCGTTTCAGGCGATCGCCGCCACGCAAGACACCAATCTGGCGGTGGTTGCCCCCGGTATTGCCGAGGCCTTGTTCGCAACCGCCCTTGGCCTTGTTGCAGCGATCCCTGCGGTTATCGGT
>JALSJA010000189.1 GCA_026989615.1 Parvularculaceae bacterium
TCTACCGGATAGAAATCGTCATAAGTGCCCTTTGTGCCATGGAGGGGGTGGGCACGGAACATGGCGGTGGAAACCTCGCCGCGCATACGGTTTAGAAATTTCTGCGCATGGACGGGCTTGCCGGTGCGCGCTGTCGTGGCGCTGCGCCGTCCGGTGATAATATTGCCGGCCCGCGAATAGCGCAAATCCTCACGGGCTCCGTCGGCGGTGACGGCGCGGTTTTGATAAGAAAAAGGCAGGCCGTTTTTCCACGCATAATAGCCGCGCAGCACATAGACCATATCGGCGCAATCTCCGAGCCAGATAAAATCATCATCCAGATCACGATAGGGATTGGCCGGATCGCGCAAGCATTCATCAATGGTAAAACAGGCGGCGCGGCCAATGGCGGTGACAAAAGCCATAAAGCCAAGTTCGTCGTCTTTGGACCAATGGGTTTTATAAATATACCACGCATTGGTTTTGTTGACGGCGTCGGGAATAAGCGCCCGCAATTCCAACGGATCATGCCAGGGAATGGTTGAAAGATCCGGCGCGGTGACATCGAAGGAAGCGGGGATATGGGTTTTGGGAAAAATATTGGCCGGCGGCACAGCACCAATATCCGCCACCATGCCGGCGCCATCATGGCTTGGTGAAATTATAGCGCTTTTCCGGTCGGCAATATCGATCAATGCCAATGGCACCAGAACCGCCAGAAGAAGCGCAAAGCAAACTAGAAAATAAGTCGATTGCCGCATCATTATTTTCACCCCAAACCCCATTGGCGACACGGCCCAAAATGCCGCCATAAAAGATCATATGCCCCAATATGGCATAATTTCAGATGGAAATCTCCCCTTTTAGCGCTCCAGCCATGGGTGAAAATAAAGGCGGAGAATTTATGAGCGCGAGGGCAACTAATTGAAATTTATCAATAAAACCAGATATTTTTATGCCCCTTGTGTAAAGTTTTCAAATTTCAAGTACTCAAAATTGAAAAATCAGTACACATATGGGGTGTGGTGCTTTTTTTGAGGAGGGTGACTTTTTCACGAAAAACAAGGGGAGAAGCACATTTAAAACCATATTACCGGGCTTGATATATTTCATTGAAAAGTGATCTGGCCTTCAACAAAATTGAAAGGGGAACGAAGAAAATGGAATCACTTGCTTTTTTACTTATTCTCATCGTCTTGGCATTTTTTATCCTTGGCTCGGTGGTTAAAATCGTGCCGCAGGGCTATCATTGGACGGTTGAACGTTTTGGACGCTATACCAAAACCCTGCAACCTGGCCTGCATCTGCTAATCCCGTTTATTGATGGTGTTGGCAAAAAAATGAATATGATGGAACAGGTTGTCGATATTCCATCGCAAGAGGTCATCACCAAAGACAATGCCATGGTGCTTTGTGATGCGATTGCCTTTATTCAAATCATTGATGCGTCCGCAGCGGCCTATGAGGTATCCAATCTCGATCGGGCGATTTCCAACCTGTCCATGACCAATGTGCGGACGGTGATTGGTTCGCTGGATCTTGATGAGGTTTTGTCCAAGCGCGATGACATCAATGAGCGCTTGCTGCGGGTGATTGATGCGGCAACCACCCCTTGGGGGGTCAAGGTTACGCGGGTAGAGATCAAGGATCTGAACCCACCAGCCGATATTACCGAGGCCATGGCCCGGCAGATGAAGGCCGAGCGTTTGAAACGCGCTGAAATTCTAACCGCCGAGGGTGAAAAACAATCGGCCGTTTTGCGCGCTGAAGGGGAAAAGCAATCGGCCATTCTTGAGGCTGAAGGGCGCAAAGAGGCGGCCTTTCGTGACGCCGAAGCCCGCGAGCGCGAGGCGGAAGCGGAAGCCAAGGCAACGGCCATGGTGTCTGCGGCGATTGCCGATGGCAATGTGCAGGCGATCAATTATTTTGTCGCCCAGCGCTATGTGGATGCGTTTGAGAAACTGGCCATCTCGCCGCAACAAAAACTGGTTATCGTGCCAGCAGAAATGTCAGGCCTTGTGGGGTCGATTGGCGGGGTCGGGGAGATTGCCAAAGCGGTCTTTGACAAATCCGGTGATGCAACCACCAATGCAAGCACCAATTTCAACCGATAGGAGGCGCTTATGACAGCTTTGATCGATTTTCTCAGCACCATGCCCTATTGGTATTGGTTTGTCTTTGCCGGGATTTTGCTGATTAGTGAAATTGCTACCGGCACCACCTATCTTTTATGGCCCGCCGCCGCCGCCGCTTTTGTCGGCCTGCTGGATATGGGACCGATGGATGGCATGTGGCAATGGCAGTTGGCTATTTTTGCGCTGATGACTTTTGCGCTTACAATATTTGTAACGCCTTATGCGCGCGACTGGATACATAATCAGCCTACGGATAATGAAATGCTCAATCAGCGCGGCGCCCGACAGATTGGCAAAGTGGTTCGCGCCCATGGCGATTTCGTGGACG
>JALSJA010000190.1 GCA_026989615.1 Parvularculaceae bacterium
TTGTCTATCAGATTGAAGAGGACGGGCGTATTCTCATCATCGCCGCCCATCCCGATCAAACCGTCAGCCGGTCATGGTATGGACCAAATTTCCAGCGCTCCGGCCCGGAAAAGGGCAGCGGCTTAAAAGCCTGGCGTCCGATAAAACTCGTCGGAGCCAGAAAAACCAGCAAGGGGCACTATATTGGCGGGGTTATTGTCGGGGCTGATAATGATGATCTGCCGGATTTTTCCATGATACAATATGAAGGCACAAAACCTCTGACCGGCAGCACTGATTGGCAATCGGCTGACTTTATCTGGAAGGGGCGCAATCTGAACTATTTTGATTATGTCCGGCGTGCCCTTGCCGATCCCGGCCTGCCGATTGATCCGGTTTCGGAATTTCGTGAAACCCTGCAATTATTATGTGCCGATACCAGAGCCCGGCGTATTGCCGTCAATATTGCAGCCGCCAAGAAAATTTATGACAAACAACACCCCAAACGCCTGCCCGCCAATATTTTCGGCACTTATGGTCTGTGGGAAGCCTATTCCACACCATCCCGGGATGCACGCCTGAAAACCAGCTTTGTCGAGGCTCTGCGGGTTGCCCGCGAAATGATTACCCGCCACCGCCTTGGCGATGAAGAAATTGTTTTTGAAGGCAATGACCTGCCACGCACTCTATTGCAGGTTTATTTTGAAGAAACCGCCGCTTGTGAAATATCCTACCGGCGCATGGATGGCACCTATGTGGTGATGGATTTAAGCCATGTGAATCAGCGCCTGTTTGATCTATCCTTTGACCCCTATCACTGTCCGGAGCGGCGCTGGGGGGCCAAAGGCCTGGAACTTACAACCTGCCGCGAAACCCCGGAAAAAGCCGCGTGGTATGAAGCCCAGCGCTATTTGCGCAATCAGGCCCATCGCAGCTATGACCAGTTTACCGGCTTTACCCTCGCGGAGTTAAAATCCCCCGCCGAGGCTACGCCCGATCAAGGCGGCATTGGGGTGCTAACCCCGCCCAATGTGGATATTCACGGCTTTTTGCTGGAAGAGATTAAAAAACAGGGCAGTGTTCTGGCCGGGGACACCAATATTGAAGCGGACGGATAGCAAGTTAGGGCACTTCTGCGAAAAGCGGGTCCTTCGACAAGCTCAGAATGAGGCCGGTTTTCGGATAAGAAGTGCTCAAAAACAAAGACTTAGAGCCCGGTTTTGATGGAATCAAAACCGAAAAGGCTCTAGAAGTGGCAATTCGCCACCAAAGGCCTATATTCTAAACGGTAAGGTGAAAAGGAGATATCCCATGTCCGGATTTGTCATGTTACTCATCCCTATCGGTCTACTGGCCACGGCGGCAATCCTTGGCGTTGGCATTTATTCCTTTGTCCGGGGTGGTGATTTTGCCAAAGAACATTCCAACAAATTAATGCGCATGCGGGTTATGGCCCAGGCGATTACCATTGCCATTATCATGTTGTTTTTATGGTTGCTCGGCAGAGGCTCCTAAAAAAGCCCGTTAGCGAATATCTTGGTCCGGCTCTCAAAAATATATACCAAAACCGGTGATGACGGCTTCACCGGCCTTGTCGGCGGCGAGCGCTTGGCCAAGACCGATCCGCGCATTGAGGCGATTGGCGCAGTTGACGAATTAAACGCCGCTATCGGCCTTGCTCTGGCCTGCGATTTGCCCCCCGCTCTGTCCAAGGCTCTGGGACATATTCAAAATGATTTATTCGATCTGGGCGCTGATCTGGCAACCCCCGGGGAGATGGACGGGGCCTTGCGGCTTGATCCCACGCAAACCGCCTGGCTGGAGCGTCAGATAGATGATCTCAATGAAGGCCTGCCGCCGCTCGACTCCTTTCTTCTGCCTGCAGGCAGCCCCCCTATCGCCCATTTGCATTTCGCCCGCACCATGGCGCGCCGGGCCGAGCGGCGTATTTGGGCGCTTATCGCGCATGTGGCGGACAAGACGCAAGAAAATGCCCCCTTGAATCCGGCGCTGGGACAATATCTCAATCGCCTTTCGGACTATCTGTTTGTGGCTGCCCGCAAGCTGGCCCAAGAGCAGGGGCGGGCAGTCCTGTGGCAGCCGGGACAAAACAGATAACCGCATTGCTGACCAAATTTATTGCAACACAGCCCGTCTATCCCTATGTTCCGGCCACCGAATATTAAATTTGAAAACCGGAGAATAAAGCCCGATGAAAGCTCTTGTCCCCGTCAAACGCGTGGTCGATTTCAATGTGAAGGTGCGCGTCAAAGCGGACCAGACCGGTGTTGACCTTGCCAATGTCAAAATGTCCATGAACCCCTTTGACGAAATTGCCGTCGAAGAAGCCGTGCGCCTGAAAGAGGCAGGAACCGTCAGCGAGATTATTGCTGTGTCCATCGGGCCGGAAAAAGCGCAGGACCAGATTCGCCAGGCCCTCGCCATGGGAGCCGATCGCGGTATTCTCGTCAAAACCGAGATGGATGCGGAATCTCTCGCAGTCGCCAAGATTCTAAAGGCCATTGCCGAGGAAGAAAAACCGGACCTTGTCATTTTGGGCAAGCAGGCCATTGATGATGACCGCAATCAGACCGGCCAGATGCTGGCGGCCCTTTTGGGCTGGCCGCAAGGCACTTTCGCTTCGGAGGTCAAAAAAGACGGTGACAAGCTTCTTGTCACCCGCGAGATTGATGGCGGCTTGCAGACCGTATCCCTATCCCTGCCCGCCATTGTGACCACGGATTTGCGCCTCAATGAGCCGCGCTATGCATCCCTGCCCAATATTATGAAGGCCAAGAAAAAACCGCTGGATGTGAAAACAGCCGAGGATTACGGGGTCGACCTTACGCCGCGTCTGGAGGTGCTGAAAGTAAGCGAGCCGCCCAAACGCAGCGCCGGAATTAAAGTCGCTTCCGTGGAAGAGCTGGTTGAAAAATTGAAAAACGAAGCAGGAGTGCTGTAGAAGATGGCTATTCTCGTTATTGCAGACCATGATAATTCAAGCCTGTCTGATGCCACAGGCAAGGTTGTCACCGCTGCCGCCAAATTGGGCGGCGATATTGATGTGCTGATTGCCGGCAAAGGCGCGAACGGTGTTGCCGATGAAGCCGCCAAAATTTCCGGGGTGCGTAAAGTGTTGCTGGCCGATGACGGTGCCCTTGAAAAGCAATTGGCCGAGCCCATGGCGGCGCTTATCGCTGATCTGGCCAAGGATTATGATGCGGTGCTGGCCCCGGCCTCGACCTCTGGTAAAAACTTCATGCCACGGGTCGCAGCGCTTCTGGATGTCATGCAAATTTCCGAGATTGTCGCCATTGAAAGCAATGATACTTTTGTCCGCCCGATTTATGCGGGCAATGCCATTGCCACAGTCAAAAGCGCTGACGCCAAAAAAATCATCACCGTGCGCCCAACTGCTTTTAACGCCGCAGAATTGGGCGGAGCGGCAAATGTTGAAACCATCACCCCCCCTGCCCTGCCCAATATTTCCGAATTTGTCGCAGAAGAGCTCACCGTTTCTTCGCGTCCGGAATTACAATCGGCCAAAATCGTTATTTCCGGCGGTCGCGCCCTTGGCTCTTCTGAAAATTTTGAAAAATATATCTATCCGGTTGCCGACAAGCTCGGCGCGGCCATTGGCGCTTCGCGGGCGGCGGTGGATGCCGGCTATGTGCCCAATGATTTCCAGGTTGGCCAGACCGGCAAGGTGGTTGCTCCGGAGCTTTATATCGCCATTGGTATTTCCGGCGCCATTCAGCATCTGGCCGGAATGAAAGATTCCAAAGTCATTGTCGCCATCAATAAAGATGAAGATGCGCCGATTTTCTCGGTGGCCGATTATGGTTTGGTGGCGGATCTGTTTACGGCTCTGCCAGAGCTTGAAAACGCGCTTTAAGATCGGCCTACGCCCGGCAATAATGCCCTTGAAAATCGCGGGCAAGACTCAAAGGCCCTGTCTGAGGCTTTCCCTGACCTAAAGGCTTTCCCTGCTGGTCCGGCCATACGCGCTGTCTCCTCTTGCCCCCGACAGGGGAAGTGCTACCGTCCGGGCCACAGCTTTTTAACGGAGATACCCAAAATGACAGAAATTCAATCGGTGGGCATTATCGGGGCCGGGCAGATGGGCAATGGTATTGCCCATGTTTTTGCTCTTGCCGGCTTTAAGGTGATAATGCACGATATTGACGAAGCCCGCATCGAGGCGGCGATCAAGCTCATCGACAAAAATATGAGCCGTCAAGTCAGCAAGGATATTATCAAGCCGGCTGATAAAGAAAGCGCGCTGGCCCGCATTACCGGCACACCAAGCCTTGATGGTCTCAAAGATTGTGATCTGGTGATCGAGGCCGCTACCGAAAATGCCGAACTAAAGAAAAAAATCTTTCGCGATTTGTGCAAGGTTTTGAAAAAAGATGCGCTGATTGCCTCCAACACATCATCCATCTCCATCACCGCCTTGGCCGCTGTGACCGATCGGCCCGACAAATTTATCGGCCTTCATTTTATGAATCCAGTGCCAATCATGCGGCTGGTGGAGGTTATTCGCGGTATTGCCACCTCGCGCGAGACCTTTGAAACCGGCAAGGCGATGATCGAAAAACTTGGCAAGACCATGGCCATGGCCGAGGATTTCCCGGCCTTTATCGTCAACCGCATTTTAATGCCGATGATCAATGAGGCCATCTACACCTTATATGAAGGTGTTGGCACTGTGACTGCCATTGATACCGGTATGAAGCTTGGCACCAATCATCCCATGGGGCCGTTGGAACTTGCCGATTTCATCGGGCTTGATACCTGCCTGTCGATTATGCAGGTTCTTTATGAAGGCTTGTCGGACAGTAAATACCGCCCTTGCCCATTGTTGATTAAATATGTGGAAGCCGGGTGGCTGGGTCGCAAAACCGGGCGCGGATTTTATGATTATTCCGGCGAGGCCCCTGTCCCGACCCGCTGACAATACTTGTTGCTATTGCGCAAATGCTTTGTCCTTGACTTAATTGTTGTCGTAGCGCTTTTCTGACCGCTCATCACTATAAAGGAGAAATCAAAATGGCAGTTGCACGGGTTACAGAAATTATTGCAGGGTCCAAGAAAAGTTTTGAAGATGCGGTTAAAGTCGGTGTCGAGCGCGCCGCCAAGACTTTGAAACATGTTGAATCCGCCTGGGTCAAAGATCAAAAAGTTGTCGTGGATGATGGCGAGATTATGGAATATCGTGTCGTATTGAAAGTCACTTTCATCCTCAAAGACTAGAGCCTTTTTTCGTTTTGATGGAATCAAAACCGGGCTCTAAGTCTTTGTTTTTGAGCACTTCTTATCCGAAAACCGGCCTCATCCCGAGCTTGTCGAAGGACCCACTTATCCTGGAAGTGCTCTAGCCCATGATCCATTCACTATAATAAAAGCCCTCATTTCCGGTTTGGAAATGAGGGCCTATTTTATAGGGCAGCAAATTTTACCGCCCGAAATTATTATTTATTTTTTATGGGTAACGCTAAGACCGAGAATGCCCGGAATGGCTTCCGGACCGGCCTCTTCAAGATCAGCCAGAACCGCCATGGTCAGCTTTTCTTTTGGTGCGATGGAAATCTCCAATATACCGCCATCCGTCATAAAGCCCTGAACAGCCGATACATAATCAACATAGTCCGGGCCAAGCTGGGCCGCCTGCATGGAGGCAAAGCCCATCATGCCAACGGCTGTCTGGCGCATTTGCTCCGCATCCTGTCCATATTGTTGGCCGGCAACACCGAAGACGAAGTTCAGCAGTTTTTCGTCCTCAATCCGCAGGGTCATGCCTTCAAGGGCTATATTTTGAATAACCGTTTGATCTTCTGCTTCCATGCCTGTCAGCAATGGCTCCAGCGGGGCATCTGCCAATTTGAGGTCAAGGTAGAAATTGGCAAGGCCATTCATTTTGGTGTCAGACACCAGCTTGGCATTGCCTTTTTTGGTATCATAATCCCACAGGAAATCGGCTTCATATTTTACCGCTTCGAGACCATTTTCCTTGACCAGCGCGGTCAAGGCCTCGGCGCCTTCCGGCATCAGCGCGCCAATATTGTAAACGCCATCTTCTTCCCGCGAAGCAATGCGCGTTGGCACCAGCCATTCAAATTCAATCGGATCCAAAACCGAACGGCCAATGCTTGCAGCCTGTACACCATTGATCTTAGTGACAGTGTCATTGATTTCCATGCCGCCAACCCAGATCAGGTTTTTGGCGGAAAAAGGTGGTTTTTCCCCTGAACGCAAATATTCCATCAGGCCGGATATATTCATACCGTCCCATGTCACCTTGGAGATTGTCCCTTGCGAATTTTCCGGAAAGAGCAGATTGCCCAAAGGCCCCTCAAACATTGCACGGGTATTGGCATCCAGTTCACCCAGCATCATCGCGCGCATTTCTGGTGATTGCTCCATGGAATATTCCACATCTGCCATATAGAGACCGCCAAATTTACCATCCTGCATGGCGCCAAAGCGTAAATCGGCAACTTTCATTGCGATCCCCATGTCTTCAGCTTCCATGGCATCAAGGCTTAAATCTTTTAAATAGACACCGCCAAGCGAAAAGCTATCGAGCGCCATAGCGAGTTCCTGGCCGTCTTTCAGCGCTTCTTCTGCCCCAGCGCCATGGCCTTTGATTTTCAGGGAATCAACCTCAAGCGCGCCAATGCTGAATTTGCTGCTGCCGCTATCGGGATCAGTGAAAGAAACATCAAAGGCACGAATTTTGCGGAAAATATCAAGCTGGCCATCCGTGGCTTCATCGCCCTTAAGCGCAAGGATATTATCCTGATTAACACCATAAAGCTCTAACCGGCCAATAGAGAAGCTGTCGCTATCATCCTTGGAGACAAGATTGGTAATAATGGTTGCACCGGTTTTCTTGTCAAATGTCGAGCTGTCATAAGTAAACGGCATTTCTTCATTGTCTGATGCTGCCGCAAAAAAGGCATCGACATCCAGCTCTTCACCCTGCTTATAGGCAAATGATTTATCAAGCGGTGATTTACCACCCTTCAAATCTACTGATACGAGATTAGAAGACGTGGATGATTTGCCGCCACCGTCGCCTTTGTCGCCACCACAAGCCACAAGACCAAGCGCGGCCGTACCAATCAGAAGGGCGGCACCCGTTCTCTTCAAACGGGATTTCAATGTTTGTAATTTCTGGGACATTTTGAATTGCTCCTTTTCATATGCTGCGACCCCCGCCCGCAGGCGCGGCCTCAAATCGACCCCCTCACCGAGTTGAAGTATAGAGCGGAACAATTCCCGCCACGACGATAGTCTCCGTGAGCCTTACCCTTTTATCTAAAGCTTCTATATCTCATCACAAGCCCAATATGTGCAGTTTTTCCCGTTCGTGGTTGTTTTGCCACCCTCATGCCGGGGATTTTGTCTCATCTGATTGAAACATTTGGGAAATTCAGGGTTTTTGACCATCCATAACCGCCTTGATCAAGGCTATGGCTTCCGGAGAATTCCAATGGGCACTACCGGAAAAACGGCCAATTTCCTCGCCTTTGGCATTATAGAGAATCGACAAGGGCAGGCCGGTGGAAAACCCCATATTGCCCGAAAAAGCAAGATCTGCATCCGTATACAAGGTGAGATTGTTTAATTCATAGCGGGCCAGAAACCGATCGGCAGGCATTTTTCCTTGCGGCCCCGCAGCAATCGCGACCACGGCAAAATCATCCCCCCCCAATTTTTCCTGCAAGGCATCAAGGGTCGGCATTTCCTCGATACAAGGGGCGCACCAAGTGGCCCATAGATTGACCAAAACGGTTTTGCCACGAAATGCCGATAAATCTATCTCGCCTTCAGGGCTGTCAAAGCGGTAAAATGGTGCTTTGCGCGGCGGGAAGGCTGGCTCGAATTTGGCCATTTCACCGATGAGAAGGCTCTCGAAACGCGGTTTATTCTTTTCTTGCTGGAGGGATTTATTGCCCGTGGCGGGAATCATGGCGCTCACATAAACAAAGGCAAGAACCGCCAGCCCCAGCCCGCCCCAAATGAGCAAAAGTGCCCGCGGCTGAAGCAGGAGGGATAAAAGTCCTGTCTTTTTTTTCTCTTCCATTTTTATCATCACCCAGATTTTGCGGATTTATAGAGAATTTTCTCGCACCGCGCCATGGCTGGGATATAACAAGCCTATGACAAAAGAAAACAGCAAATCGCCACCGGGCCAGTTCCGCGGCGGGCGCTTTACCGGCGGCCCGGCGGCCATTATGGAACAGATCAATGCCTCGATCGATGTGGATAAACGCCTGTGGCGCGAAGATATTGAAGGCTCTTTGGCCCATAGTGCCATGTTGGTGAAACAGGGCATTATCACTGCCCAAGATGGCACGGCGATTGAACAGGGTCTTAAACAGATCGCCCGGGAAATAGAAAGCGGCGCTTTTCAATTTTCCGCAAGCCTCGAAGATATTCACATGAATATCGAAGCGCGCCTTGGGCAACTGATCGGCGCCGCTGCCGGGCGCCTGCATACCGCGCGCTCGCGCAATGATCAGGTGGCAACGGATTTTCGCCTTTGGTGTCGCAAGCAATGCCGGGCGCTGCAAAATGAAATTAAGAGCCTGCAATGGGCACTTTGCCAGCAGGCCCTCACCCATGCCAGCACCGCCATGCCGGGTTTTACCCATTTACAAACCGCACAACCCGTTACTTTTGGTCATCACCTTCTCGCCTATGTGGAGATGCTGGAGCGCGATAAGGGCCGCCTCAAAGACGCCGCCAGGCGTATGAATGAATCGCCCCTTGGAGCCGCCGCTCTGGCCGGCACCAGCTTTCCCATTGATCGCATTATGACTGCCAAAAAACTGAAATTCACGCGCCCCATGGCCAATTCCATCGATGCGGTTTCAGCGCGGGATTTTGCCGTTGAGATGACCGCCGCCATCGCCCTTTGCGGTGTGCATCTTTCGCGCCTTGCCGAAGAGCTGATCTTGTGGTCGTCATCGCAATTCGGGTTTGTGCGCCTATCAGAGGATTTTACCACCGGCTCGTCCATCATGCCGCAAAAACGCAATCCCGATGCCGCCGAACTATGCCGCGCCAAATCAGGACAGATGATTGGCAGCTTGAACAATTTACTGGTGATGCTGAAAGGCCTGCCGCTCGCCTATGCCAAGGATATGCAGGAAGACAAGCAAGCCCTGTTTACCGCCTGTGACGGACTTGGCCTTTGTCTTGGAGCCATGACCGGCATGATAGAAAATTTATCGGTCAACAAACAGGCCATGAAACAGGCTGCCGGAGCCGATCATGCAACCGCCACGGAATTGGCGGACTATCTGGTGCGGGTTGAAAATATCCCGTTTCGCGAGGCCCATCATATCACTGGCAGGCTGGTGGCGCTGGCCGAGCGGCAGAATTGCACTTTGGCGGATTTAAAAATTGCCGATATGAAGCGCATTGACAAGCGCCTGTCCAAAGAGGTGCGTAAAGTGCTCTCGGTGGAAAGCGCCATAAAGATGCGCCATTCCTATGGCGGCACTGCACCGGAACGGGTAAAAGAACAGGCCCAAAGCTGGCTTGGCACATTTACAAAAGGAACCAGATAATGAAGGCTTTGATCATTGTTCTAATCGCCGTTTTTGCGCTTTCGGCCTGCGGCAAAAAAACACCTTTGAAAAAACCCGGCGAAACCCCCGACGCAGACATTGCAGCAAGCGCGCGTGCTGTAATCTAAATAAAGCTTATGCCCTAGAGCATGCCGATGATTTGCATATTATTATGCACCACATAGGCCATGAACCCCATGGGCAGTGCAAATATGCCAAGTACCAGCCGATGTGGAAACCAGAGCAGCATCACTGTTACGATGACCTGCAAACCAAGCTTGGTATAAATCCAGCCATGGGAAAAATTTTCCATCAAGGAGCGGATAAACGGATTGGCTTCGGTGGCCATCCCGCGCAGGCCGATTGTGGTTGAAACAATATCCAGAACCCCGAGCACATTGTAAAAAACCACGAAAGCAATGGCCAGCACAACCTGCCAGTGAATCTTGCGGGCATTTTCGGCAAATATATGAATACGCGCCCAGCGCGCCGCAAAGCCTGATTTATGCGGCATAGCTGCCGCCTCGGCATTTGCGCCGACGGTAATCTCCTCACCCGCCATATCTTCCCACCATTTCCTTTTCATGCCCCGATGTTAACGAAGTGTTTACCTCTTGTGCAAGAGCCGCGCCGTTTTTTGTCGGCCTTGGGGAAAATTCGCGTTAATTATGGTTAACACCCTAAACACCTGAATCGACCTTTGAGGACACAGGCGCTACAAAGGGGAAGCATGACCAAGACACAAAACAGATATGCCAAGCGCCAAGCTTTATCCGGCCTGATAATAAAGGCCAGAATGGTGCTGTTTGCGGAAGACTTATGGCCCCGCCTGATGGGGGCGCTGGCCGTGGCGGTTGTTTTCGTGCTGGTCACCATTGCCGGCCTATGGGCGCTTTTACCATGGCTGACCCATTACGCCCTGCTCGGTGTTTTTGCGGGACTGTTTGCTTTTTTCCTTATTCGCGATTTGAAAGACCTTGAATTCCCGACACGACGCGCTGCCCTTCGTCGCTTGCAACAAGATGGCAAAATACGCCATAGCGCGCTGCTGGCAATTGAAGACAAGCCCTTTAACCCTCTCGATACGAGCAATCCCCTATGGCAAAAATATCAGGCGGATATGCGCCGGGCGGCAAGGCAAGCACGGCTTGGCAAAGCCCATGCGACCATAGACCGCCGCGATCCTTTTGCCCTGCGCTATGGGGCGGTTTTATTATTGGTGGTTGGCCTGTTTATAACCAAAGGCCAAACCGGTCATCTTTTCTGGCAGGCCTTTCATCCGGGTGCTGGCAACAATATTTCATTGACCGCCGATATCTGGATTGATCCCCCAGACTATACCGGTGAGCAGGCAGTGGTTTTGATGCATGCAACCACCCCCATCACCAAAGACATAGAATCTGCAAAACCCATTTCGGTTCCTGCGGGATCGGTTCTGGAATTGCGCCTGTCCGGGGCGCCGCGCCATGGCCCCGGTGCGCCGGCGCTTTATTTACTGGATGCCCAAGGCCGCCGGAAAATCCCCCTGACCCGTGACAAAACACTGGTGCAAACCAGCACACCCCTATTTGAATTTGGCACATTGATATTGAAAACCGGCCATAAAACCCTGCGCTGGCCGATTGAAGTTCGTGCAGACCGTCCCCCCATCGTGTTATGGCGCGAAGACCCGGCCGCGGAAAATGGCGGCTTGAAGCTAACCGTCGAAATTGCCGATGATTATGGCATCGCCGAGGCCTTTGCGGTCATTCGCCTTGACCCCGACCAGCAACGCCATCCGGATCTGGCGCCGGTCTCTGACAGCGTTTTGCGCAAAACAGAACGTTTGCCCCTGTCGCGCATACGCGGCAAAGAGGGCACGCGCAGCCAGATTCTAAACACCGAAGCCCTGCCATGGGCCGGATTGATCGCGCAAATCAGAGTTGAAGTTATCGACGGCAATGGTCATGTAGAAAGCACCAGCACCAAATCCGTAAAACTCCCTACACGGACCTTTTATAACCCCCTTGCTCAAGCCATCGCCCATGAGCGCCGCGAATTGGCTATCGCCCCCCATCGCTGGCCCAATACCGGCCGCGCCCTTGATGCCCTGACCTTTGCGCCCGATAAATTTTTTGACGATACCACCGACTATCTTTTACTGCGCACGGCCTATTGGGATGTAATGAAAAAAAGAGGCGACGGGGTTGAAAATACGGTCGACCAATTATGGCCGCTGGCGCTGCAATTGGAAGATAAGGAACTGGAACTGGCCCGCCGCGCCCTTGCCGCCGCCCAGCAGGCCTTGCGTGAAGCCTTGGAGCGCGGGGCCAGCGAAGACGAGGTCAATCGGTTGATTGAAGAATTGCGCATGGCCATGAATAATTACATCACGGCACTGGCCAATTCCGGTCAAGCCGATCTGGCGCAAGGAGAACAAGCCCAATCTCTGGATGGTCGCGATCTGGAAGACCTGCTTGATGACATGCGCGATCTGTCACGCTCCGGGGCCAATAATGCGGCACGACAATTATTGTCGGAATTGGAGCAGATGCTGAAAAATCTGCGCATTGATCCCAATGGTAGCGGCGGTCAAGCCTCCGGTCAGGGCAGTGGCCAAGGGAATGGTCGGGGAAGTGGCCAGGGCAAAGGCGATCCGGCATTACAAGCGGCAGGGGATTTAATCGCCAAGCAACGCCAGCTCACCGATGACACATGGAACTCGGCGCGCAAAGCCCGCAATGGCGAGCCGGGTGGGCGCTCACCTTCTGATCTTGGCCGAGAGCAGGAGAAATTACGCAAGGATTTAAAGAATTTCAAAAATGCATTAGGCGCTGGCGACGATGGGGATGCCGCAAGACAGGCGCAAAGAGATTTTTCTGACGCCCTTGAACGCATGGAAGAAGCGGGGGATGCGCTCGAAGCGGGCCGCACCGCCTCAGCGGCTGAAATCCAGTCGGAAGCCCTCGATTCCCTGCGCCGGGGGGCAAGCGCCCTTGCCGAAGCGCGGCAAAACCAACAAGGCCAGAACCAGCAAGATCAGGCCCAAAATGGCGATCAGCAAGGCTTTCAAGGCCAAGCGCTGGACCCGCTGGGACGGCCCTATAGCAGCGATGAAAATACTAGCAAGGCTTTGATTCCGGATTTTTCCGACCCCGAACGCGCCCGCGAACTGATCAAGGAGTTGCGCCGTCGCCTGTCAGAGCCCGGCCGCTCCAAGGAAGAAATCGACTATCTGGAGCGCCTGTTGGAGCGGTTTTAAGCCCAAAACCTTGTTGCCTTGAATTGGGGTCCAATCTGCGCTCTAAACAATCTCTAGAGCCTATTTTTGTTTTGACTGAATCAAAACCGGGCTCTAAGCCTTTGTTTTTGAGCACTTCTTATCCGAAAACCGGCCTCATTCTGAGCTTGTCGAAGGACCCACTTTTCGTAGAAGTGCTCTAAAATTCGCCGCCTTTAAACTTATCTCCAAGGACGCTCCCATGCTTATTTTTCTCGACACACCAGAAATCGAACCGCTCAAAGCCGGTCATGCCACGGGGCTGGTTGATGGTGTGACCACCAATCCGAGTCTGATTGCCAAATCCGGGCGCGACTTCAAAGAAGTGATCGCGGAGATTTGCGGATTTATTTCCGGGCCTGTTTCCGCCGAAGTGGCCGCCATGGATGCGGCGGGCATGATTAAAGAAGGCAAGGCGCTGGCTGCGATTGCGGACAATGTGGTGGTAAAATTACCGCTCACCGTAGATGGTCTTAAAGCCTGTTATGCCCTCACCGAGGACGGCATTGATACCAATGTCACCCTTTGTTTTAGTGCGGCGCAGGCTCTGCTTGCCGCCAAGGCCGGAGCAAGTTTCATCTCGCCCTTTATCGGTCGCCTCGATGATCTCGGGCAAGATGGCATGGAATTGATTCACGATATTCGCGATATTTATGATAATTATGGCTATAGGACAAAAGTTCTTGCCGCTTCCATCCGCTCCGCCGCCCATGTCAAACAATCGGCTATGGCCGGCGCCGATGCGGTGACCATTCCGCCGAAAATATTCGACGCTCTCTATAATCATCCGCTTACGGATAAAGGCCTTGCCGATTTCGTCAAGGATTGGCAAAAAACCGGGCAGTCGATTGTGTAACCGGCTACATCCGCCCCGCGACTTCGCGAATTTTATCGGCGGCGGCCTCTATCACCCTTGCCGCCCCGTCTTCGCTGGTGACCCCGCGCTCGGCCTCGACATCGCGCAGGCGCGCTTCGGCTTCGCGCAATTCATCGCAAATGGTCAGCCCCGCCAGCAGCATCAGCCGCGAATCGGCAATCCGCCCGACCTTGGCCGCCAATGACTGCACATGGCTGTCAAAATAGCTCGCCAATTCTTTCAGACGCTCTTCCTGACCATCATCACAAGTGATGGTATAGGTCTGATTATTGATGGAGATTTGCACTTGCGCCATATTAAAGGCCCTGTTCTTTCGGTTAAGAGGAGACTTTCTTCAACTCATTGATAATAGAGGCCAATTCCCGTGCCGCCCGACCGGTTTTGCGCTCGACCACATCAATCTGTCGATTACGCTCAATGCGTATCTCGTCATTTTCCGACTGGTTCAGCTTTTGCAATTCGATCTTGGCGCTCAATTCGTCAAGGGCAACGGCCAGATCCTGAACGGCGGTCTCGATCGTGCGCATGGGTCATCTTCCTTTTATGCCAATTGATGAGGGGCCTTGCCAGCCACCATGGCCCAAGATAGGAGGCCAGAGCTACCCCTGTCCAGCCATCATGGCAAAAACCCCATGAAAAAGCAGCCATTTTCCCCAATGCCCCCTATTGGCCCGCCTGTCCCCTTGACCCTTTTTCGTGCAACGGGCAGAACACGGCTGAAATTCAACCATTTTCCCTAATATCCATTTTGCGAGATTTTGATGGCCCGAAATTCCACCCAATTCGATGATTTGGCAGAAGATTTGGCCCCGAAAATGTCAGCCGCTATTGCGGCTTTGGCCATGGATGCGGTGGAGCGGGCAAAATCAGGCCATCCGGGCATGCCCATGGGCATGGCCGATGTGGCCACGGTGTTGTTTGGCCAATTCATGAAATATGATGCCAGCGCCCCCCATTGGCCCGATCGCGACCGGTTCATCCTGTCCGCAGGCCATGGCTCCATGCTGGTCTATGCCTTGAATTACCTGCTTGGCGTGCCGGGAATGACGATTGAAGACATTAAGAACTTCCGCCAGCTCGGGGCCAAAACCGCCGGACACCCTGAATTTGGCCATGCGCCGGGGATTGAGACCACCACCGGACCTTTGGGACAGGGCATCGCCAATGGGGTCGGCATGGCCATGGCCGAGGCGCACCTAAATGCGAAATTCGGCCATGATCTGGTCGATCATTTTACCTATGTGATCGCCGGGGATGGCTGCCTGATGGAGGGAATCTCGCAAGAAGCGATCTCGCTGGCCGGGCATTTGAAATTGAAAAAACTGATTGTGCTGTGGGATGACAATCAGATTTCCATTGATGGCCCTATCTCCCTTTCCGATTCCACCGATCAACAAGCGCGGTTTGCCGCTTCCGGTTGGGCGGTCAGCACTGTTGACGGCCATGACATGGCGGCGATTGCAGCAGCCATTGAAAAAGCCCGTCGCGAGGACAAGCCAAGCCTTATCGCCTGCCGCACCATTATCGGCAAAGGGGCGGATAAAAAAGCCGGCTCTTCCGCGGCCCATGGGGCACCCCTTGGGGCAGAAGAAATTGCCCATGCACGCGCTGCCCTGAACTGGCCCTATCCACCTTTTGAAATTCCCGAGGATGTCTTGCATGCGTGGCGCAATATTGGTGCCAAGGGCAAAGCCCCCCATCAAGCATGGCAAAAGCGATTGGACGCTTCACCCGCAGCAAAAGAGTTTACCGCAGCGCTAAAAGGCGATTTTGCAAAAGAAATAGAAACCGCCATTACCGCCATTAAAAAACAAGCGGCACAAGACAAGCCCAAAATCGCCACCCGTGTCGCCTCGCAAAATGTGCTCGATGGTTTAAGCCAGGCTGTGCCAATATTAATGGGTGGCTCGGCGGACCTCACCGGCTCCAATAATACCAAGGCTGGCGATATGGGCGGGTTTACCGCAGAAAATTATGGCGGGCGCTATGTCTATTACGGTATTCGCGAACACGCCATGGCAGCGGCCATGAATGGCATGGCCCTGCATCGCGGGATTATTCCCTATGGTGGTACATTTCTGGTATTTACCGATTATTGCCGCCCGTCCATTCGTCTTTCTGCCTTGATGGAACAGCGGGTTATCTATGTGATGACCCATGATTCCATCGGCCTTGGAGAAGATGGTCCGACCCATCAGCCGGTCGAGCATTTGGCGGCGCTGCGGGCGATCCCGAATCTGCAGGTTTTTCGCCCCTGTGATTTGGTGGAGACCGCCGAATGTTGGCAGGCCGCTTTGAACAGCCCTAACCGCCCTTCCATACTGGCCCTATCGCGACAAAAGCTCACGCCCTTTCGCTTTGATGCG
>JALSJA010000191.1 GCA_026989615.1 Parvularculaceae bacterium
GGTCGCCACCCGCCTTGGCATTTTGAAAGAAAACGAAAAACTGGACACCAAAGGCCCGGTATTGGTCTCGTCCAATGAAGAAAAATAGGCGCTCACCCATGAAAGCAAAAATTCACATCACCCTCAAAGCCGGCGTTTTGGACCCCCAAGGCAAAGCCATTGAAGGCGCCCTAACGGGCCTGGGCTTTACCGGCATCGGCAATGTCCGCCAGGGCAAATTTATCGAACTGGAAGTAAGCGAAAGCGACCCGGCCAAGGCCCGCAGCCAAATCGAGGAAATGTGCCAAAAACTCCTCGCCAATCCGGTCATGGAAAATTACGAGATAGAGGTCCTCGGCTAATGCCATCACAAAGCCCTTCTCCCCTCCCCACAACAAAAACAAAACCCGTCCTGAGGAGGCCGAAGGCCGTCTCGAAGGATGGCAATAGAGACTAATATGAAAACCGCCATCATCGTCTTCCCCGCTTCAAATTGCGACCGCGACGCCGCCATGGCCATTGAGCAAGCCACAGGCAGCAAACCGGCCATGATCTGGCACGGGGAAACCAGCCTGCCCGATCTCGATCTCATCATCCTGCCCGGCGGCTTTTCCTATGGGGATTATCTGCGCTCCGGCGCCATGGCCGCGCGTTCCCCCGTCATGGCGGCCATAAAACAAAAAGCCGAAGCGGGGGTAAAAATCCTCGGCATCTGCAATGGCTTTCAAATCCTCACCGAATCCGGCCTGCTCCCCGGCGCATTAATGCGCAATTCCGGCCTCGATTTCGTCTGCGGCATGGAGACCTTGCAAACCGCCAATCACGACACCGCCTTCACCAAAGCCCTCGCCAACAAGCCTTATGTGAAATTCCCCGTAGCCCATCATGACGGCAATTACACCGCCGACGAAGAAACCCTAAACCGCCTCGAAGGCGAAGGCCGCATCGTGTTCCGCTATGTAACCAACCCCAATGGCTCCGCCCGCAACATCGCCGGCATTATCAACGAGCGCGGTAATGTGCTGGGCCTGATGCCCCACCCGGAACGGGTCATAGCCAACCATCTCGGCGGCACAGATGGCGTAGGATTTTTTAAAGGAATAGTGGAGATGGGGAACACGAAATGAAAATTCGAGTTGAAGACGGTAAAATTCCAAGCGGCCAATTTTTTAAACCAATAGCAATTGGATATGTGTTTGGTTTTGGTACTTTAATCCTGCCAATCTTTATTCTCGTGTTTGTGATTGCTGGATTAGCAGCCATTTTTGGTGGGGTTACAACCGAACCGGTAACCGATTCAGAATTAACAAACACTGGTTTCCTACAAATATTTCTTGCACAAATTATCTTGCTGCCCATCATTCTGATATTCCAAGCCATCATGTTTGGTGGCCTCTCAATATTAGGCCTGTGGGTCTACACTACATTTATCAAAAAAGGCCCGATAGAAGTTGAACTCGTCAACATTAAGCCCAGCAAACCACAAAGTTAAGCAATGACCATCACCCCCCAAATCATAACCGAACACGGCCTCTCTGCGGAAGAATATGCCCGCATCAAAACCCATATGGGCCGCGAGCCGAACCTGCTTGAGCTTGGCATTTTCTCGGTCATGTGGTCGGAGCATTGCTCTTATAAATCCTCCCGCCGCCATCTCGCCAAACTGCCCACCAAAGCGCCTCACGTCATTTGCGGCCCGGGCGAGAACGCAGGCGTGATCGATATTGGCGACAATCAGGCAATCATTTTCAAAATGGAAAGCCATAACCACCCCTCTTTCATTGAGCCTTATCAGGGCGCGGCCACAGGCGTTGGCGGCATCATGCGCGATGTCTTCACCATGGGCGCGCGGCCCATCGCCAATATGAACGCCCTGCGCTTTGGTGACATCACCCATAATAAAACCCGCCATCTCGTCTCCGGTGTGGTCGCAGGCATTGGCGGCTATGGCAATTGCATGGGCGTGCCGACCATTGGCGGCGAGACCAATTTCGACCAAGGCTATAATGGCAATATCCTCGTCAACGCCATGTGCGTCGGCCTCGCCGAGCAGGATAAAATCTTCTATTGCGCCGCCAAAGGCGCAGGCAATCCGGTGGTCTATGTGGGGGCCAAAACCGGCCGCGACGGCATTCACGGGGCGACCATGGCCAGCGCCGAATTTGACGACGCCTCGGAAGAAAAACGCCCCACCGTGCAAGTGGGTGATCCGTTCACGGAAAAACTCCTCCTCGAAGCCTGCCTCGAATTAATGGCCGAAGACGCGATCATCGCCATTCAGGATATGGGCGCTGCGGGCCTCACCTCTTCTTCGGTGGAAATGGCCGCCAAAGGTGGGGGCGGCTTCGACATGGATCTCGACAAAGTGCCCCAGCGCGAAACCAATATGAGCGCCTATGAGATGATGCTGTCGGAAAGCCAGGAACGCATGTTGATGGTGCTAAAG
>JALSJA010000192.1 GCA_026989615.1 Parvularculaceae bacterium
TGGCCGATTCTGGCGATTTCCATTCGCCGTTTTCATGATATTGGCCGCTCAGGATGGTGGGCGGTTGGGGCCTATGGAATGATGATCATCAGTTCTTTATATCTGGCCTATCAAAGCCATGAAAATCTCCGGAGCGCGGCTTCGGGTCTGGAGCAGATACAGACACAAGAGCAGGCGGCGGGGGAATTATTGCAGCGCCTCGATATGATGCTGGCCCTTGGGGTGATGTGGATGATTTTGCTGATTTTTGCCGGTCTTGTGTTCGGGTTTCCGGGGCAAAAAGGCGAAAATTCCTATGGTCCTGATCCGTTTGATGAAAACCCCGATTCCATGATTCGTTGATCGCCCTTGCGAAACCGGTGATAAGCACTAATTTGGCCGCTGAAACGGAGTGATTCTCGGTTGATCAATTTCAGGAGCCTCAAACCATGCCCATTGCTATCACCATGCCCGCCCTGTCTCCGACCATGGAAGAGGGTAATCTGACCAAATGGCTGGTCAAGGAGGGCGATGCGATCAATTCCGGCGATTTGCTGGCCGAGATTGAAACCGACAAGGCGACCATGGAGGTCGAGGCGGTTGATGAAGGTAAAATAGCCAAGATCCTTGTCCCGGAAGGTGCTGAAGGGGTAAAGGTCAATGCTACCATCGCCATTTTGCTGGAAGAGGGTGAGACGGAAAATGATATTGATCTGGAGGCGCTGACGGCAGATGCGCCGAAAGCAGCGCCAAAATCAGAGACTGCTCCAGAAACTACAATTGTGGAAAACTCTGTGGATAAGTCTGGGGGCAAAACTGCGGCGCCAGCAAGCCCTCATCCTGAGCCTGTCGAAGGACGAGGCGGCGCACCAAAACCCAATGGCAGTAATGGCCGGATCAAGGCTTCGCCATTGGCCAAGCGTATTGCGGCGCAGCAAGGGATTGATCTGGCCAGTCTCACGGGCACTGGCCCCCATGGGCGGATTGTCAAACGGGATGTTGAAAATGCGCCCAAGGGCATGGCGGCTTCGGCGATGATGGGTGCGCCAGTCTCAAGCGATCTCGATGATCGTATCTATCCGCCGGACAGCTATACCGCCGTCAAAAATGACGGCATGCGCAAGGTCATTGCCCAGCGTTTATGGCAGAGCTTCAACAATGAAGTGCCGCATTTTCCGCTGGAGATTGAATGTAATCTGGATGCGCTTCTGGCGGCCCGGGCGCGTATCAATGCGCTGGCCCCGGCCAAAGGCGAGGACGGGCATTACAAGGTCTCGGTCAATGATTTCATTATCAAGGCTTCGGCGCTGGCGCTGATGAAGGTTCCCGCCGCCAATGCCAGCTTTACGCCCGAAGCAATATTGCTGCACAAACACGCCGATATTGGTGTTGCAGTGGCGATTGATGGCGGGCTTATCACTCCGATAGTGTGGCAGGCTGAAACAAAAGGCCTCGTGCAGATTTCAAATGAAGTCAAAGACTTGGCAATGCGTGCTAAAGCAAAGCGGTTGAAACCGCAGGAATATCAGGGCGGTACTTTCTCGGTTTCCAATCTCGGCATGTTCGGGATTAAATCTTTCGCCTCAATCGTCAACCAGCCGCAAGGGGCGATCATGTCCGTGGGGGCAGGCGAGCAGCGCCCTGTTGTGAAAGACGGGGAATTGGCGATAGCGACCATGATGAATGTGACCCTCACTTGCGATCATCGCGTGGTCGATGGCGCGGTTGGCGCGACATTCCTTGGGGCGTTCAAGCAGTTCATCGAAGAGCCGGCAGCGATGTTGCTTTAGGGAACTTATCCGCCAAATATTATCGCATGCATTGTCCGTCCGGGGAGGAAGGCCAGAACTCCGGCGATCAAGATGCCGCCGATAAAAAGCCCTCTGAAATGCCTGCCATGGCGTTTTAACTTTGGCCCGCCACGCAGCAATCGCAATAGGCCTGCGGGAATGGAATAGATTCCCATTAATGTGAAAATATGGATGAAGCTGAAACCCATAATATTGGGCGCGCCTGCTTGTGCAATTTCATGGATGAAGATGGATGAGATGATTGTCACCGACATGGCCAGCACCCAGATTATGCCCATTGTTCTATGGGGCAGAGTGCCCTTGGGGCCGAGCAAGAGGATGCTGCCCAGCACAAAGCCGATCAGCGCGCCGGCAATATGGAGTTGAATAGCAAGGCTGGCATCTAATAAGGGTTGCAGGGACATGGATGGCTCCAGATATTGTTGAACACAAATAACTTTACATTGCAAAGTAATTTTGTCAAGATGGGGAGAATCTGGCGGAGGAGGGACGAAGGAAGAATTAAAAAAGGAAAATGGGAAGAGGGCTGGACCTATAAATATGACGCCGCCAACAGCATGGGTCGGGCTTATTTTAATGGTGCCACCATCGCTCATTATGTGTCCTATGGGGATGGTAAC
>JALSJA010000193.1 GCA_026989615.1 Parvularculaceae bacterium
CAAAGCGTGGCTTGCGCTCGCATCTCTGTGATGGGTCGATTTTTCTTATATTTTATTTGCCCGCTAATCCCGCAAAAACCCGCGGAATGGCTGGAAAGTTGATTTATGGGTGACAGCGAACACTGATTTCCTGCTTGCCAGCAACTATCACACTATGTAGCGTTTGGGAGCCATAAGGGAAAAGAGGGAAAATCATGATCAATACTGACATTCGCAGAACCGGTCTGCCGGTTCTTACCATTTCGCTTGTGGCAAGTTTGCTGGCTTTTGTCGCGCTTGGGGTTACCAATGGGGCCAAGGCCGAGACGCTTCGGTCCATCACTTTTCAGGTGCCGCTGGATGTCAGCAATATTCACAAGGATATTCAATATGTGGCGCCCATGTGTCGTATCTTTGCTGGCGAAGAAGCCAGTAATGCCAATCAGATCGGTGCTGTGCGACCGGATATTGCGGTGGATGCCAGCCGTCGGGTCAGCAAAAAGATAAGCATGACCATTGCCGGGAAAGACCTGATTACTGGCAAGGGTTTGGATGAGGCCAGCCTTTATGCTTGTACGCTTTATGTGAAAAAATCTGCCAATGGTCCTTTACTGACTTATTCCTTGGCGAGTGCGGATATCGCCACGCGGGCGCAAGGGGATGTTCTTAAGAATATTGTCATGGGGGTGATTGAGACCAGGCGGGGCGATGCCGTTCTCATCAACACGCCACAATTAAAAGCCAAGGGTGCCTCGGCACCACGCAAACCGGTTTTTGCGGCCAATGAGGTGCGAAGAATTGAAGGCGTTGGCGGGGAACGCAGCGCGCTTGTGCAAAAGCCGCGCGGCGTGAACCGCAACGGGGCGCAAGCCGCAAGCCCCAATGTCGGTATGGCGGTTGACCGACGGACACAAGGGCCGGAGCCGGTCATTACCAATTGGGGACCAAGCAATATTGCCCATCCGGGACAATCTCTGGTGATTGAAGGGCGCGACTTCAACCCGAATGGCTTTGTGCTGCAATTACAAGGGGAGAATGGCAGAGCCATTAATTTGAAAATCAAAAATGCCACATCCTCGCGCATTGAAGCGGAGGTTACCGATTTTGATTATACGGGTTATGACGGGGCGAAGCTGGTGGCTTTCCAGCGCGGGGGCAGGCAGAAAATTCTCCATGAAAACTATAAGGTGGTGAATCGAGATCTCGTTTTTCGGGGGGATTCGCTTTGGCGCGTTGGTCCGCATGAAGCGGATTATATTTTCACCACCGGTATCGTGAATCTGACGCTGAATGGATATGAATTTCAGGAGAGCGGTACGGGAAGTTATCGTGAAACCGTTCCTTTGGTTACCGCAGGCAATCGCTATACGGTTCGATGCCGAAGTTCTTTTGGTAAGGAGCGGACACTTACCAGCTATGATTTTGAAGAACAAAATAGCGATAATCAGGTGACATGGCGGAAACTTGCCGATGGGCGCGTCCTCATTGATGGCATTTCTTCCTGGCGCGGAACAAGACTGACGGGTATGGTCGATGATGGCCTGTTTCGTCTGCAAGCCATTAAATCCATCCGCTATACGGCGCCCACCTCTGAATCTGGGGAATGTCGCTATGCCAATAGTCGAGGAAAACCACGCAGGAGCACCGGCAGCAATCCCGAAGCTAGGGTCGATCCCTATCAACGATTGGTGGAATGGACCTTGTTGCGCACGACCCCATAAAACCAACGCCAGACCAAAGGAAACGCCATGCTTAAAACTTGCACACAGAGAATATGGGGGTCGGCCAAACCTGCTTTGGTTTTGGCGGGATTATTCCTTTCATTTATGTCCGGTTTTATGGGCATGGCAAAGGCTGAGACACTGCAATCAGTTACTTTCCGCGTACCACTTGATGTCAGCCATATTCATAAGGATATTAAGTTTCTTGCCCCCATGTGCCGGATTTTTACCGGTGATGTGACAAGCAACGCCAATCAGCTTGGGGCGGTGCGCCCGGATATTCCAGTACCGGCCTCTCGCAAGGTCAGCCAAAAGATAAGCATGACCATCACCAAGGCGAACTTGTCGCCCGGCAAAAGCCTTGATGATGCGACCCTTTATAGCTGCACGCTTTATGTGAAAAAATCTGCGCGTGGGCCTTTATTGACCTATGCTGTGTCGCATCCGGATCTGGCTATTCGTGCCCTTGGGAAGGCGCCGCGCAATATTGTTACCGGCGCGGTTAAAAGGGGGCGCGGGAAAGAAATTCTCATCCATACAGCGCAGCTTCGCGCCAAGGGTACCTATGGTATTGTCTCGAAACCATTGGCGGATATTCCCACACGCCGCGCCGCCGGGGTCGATATACAAAGAGTAGAAGGGGTGCGCGGGAGTAATAAACCGGCCGATAGCGGACGTGA
>JALSJA010000194.1 GCA_026989615.1 Parvularculaceae bacterium
ATAGAGAATATCCTTTGGCAGGCGTGGCGCCAGCGCTTTTTTCAGGATTGCTTTGCCTTCATGGCCGTCAATGCGTTGGTGTGGCGGCAGGCGCAGGGCCCATTCCACCAGATGATGGTCGAGAAATGGCACCCGCACTTCCAGCGAGGAGGCCATAGCGGCACGATCGACTTTGACCAGCATCCGCCCCGACAGCCATGTTTTCAAATCTGCATATTGGGCTGCCAGCACGGCATCATCTGTGTCGGCTTCATCGAATAAGCGCTGCATGATCTGTTGAGGTGTGTCTTCATGCTTGTCAGAAATTTGCGGATCAAGAAAGTTTCCGAGACGCTCCGGCAAAATCGCCGAAACGCTGCGGAAATAAGCGCCAGCACTGTCATCACCGAGGCTTTGCAAGGTGGTTTTGAGGCGAAAAATGCGTGGCATGAAATCGAGCTTTGGATAGAGCGCTCCCAAAGGTCCGAAAACCGCCCGGCGCATGGGGGCAGGCAGCAGACGGCGCATTTTTTCTTCCGCGCCAAACAGGCGATAGCGCCGATAGCCGGCAAAAATCTCGTCACTGCCATCGCCGGAGAGGGCAACACTTACCTGTTCGCGGGCCGTGCGCGCCACTTCTATCATCGGCAGGGCGGAGCTGTCGGCAAAAGGCTCCCCATATATGCGCGCCGCCTCGTCAATCATCTCTCCGGCTTCTAGGTGGACAGATTTTTGTGTGTGCCGCGTGCCAAATTGCGTGGCTATTTTTTGCGCATAGATGCCATCATCATTTTTGGTTTCAGGAAAAGAGATGGTGAAACTTTGCGGTGGTTCATGGCTGGTCCTGGCCATGGCGGCGATGATGGCGCTTGAATCAACCCCGCCTGATAAAAACGCCCCCAAAGGAACATCCGACATCATTTGCCCGGAGACGGCGCTATCCAGCAAGGCGATCAATTCTTCCGGGTCTGCGGGGCTGGCCCCGCCAAGGCGAGGCCGCCAATAGCATTGCGGTTCGCCGACGCCTTCGGCAGAAATTTGTAAAAAATGAGCTGCAGGCAGGCGATAGATATTTTTGTAAATCGTATGGGGGTCGGGCACATAGCCATAGGAAAAATAGGCCGCCACAGAGGCCGGGCGCATTTCCCGGGGCACAAGGCCCGAAGCCAGCAAAGCCCCCATGTCCGAGGCAAAGACAAACCAGCCATCCGGGGTTGTCGTATAATAAAGCGGGCGCTCTCCCAACCGGTCCCGGGCCAGAGTCAATTGGCGTTCGGGTTTGTTCCAGATGGCAAAAGCATACATGCCGGTGATGTCATCAAGCGCTTTGGTACCGCGCTGTTCAAACAGCTCGGCCAGCACTTCGGTATCGCACCGACTTTTGAGTTCGAGATTATATTCCTTGGCAAGCTGGCGATGGTTATAAATTTCGCCATTATAGGTGAGGACATGCTGACCGGAAATTGTTGTATGGGGCTGGGCGCCGCCGCCAAGATCGATAATGGCAAGGCGCCGGTGGGCAAAGCCAATGCCATTATCGCGATAAAATCCTTCCCCGTCAGGGCCGCGATGGATAAGGGCCCTGGCCATGGCCGCAAGCACAGCCTTATCGGGGTCACGCTTGCCTTTCAAATCAAATAGCCCGGCAATCCCGCACATGGTCTATCCTTCCACTATCGCTACCAGCAGGGCAGGTAGGGCTAGCAGGATGAGACTGGCAGCCAGATGGCGATTGGTCCAGTGGGAAGGCGGGCGGGGGTTGAAATCCTCTTTCAGGATATCCATTGGTGTGCGGTCAGAAAAATATCCCGCAACACCAATAATAAAAATACTGGTCAATAACGAGATTAGCCAACCATAGGGAAGCGCATAAAAAGACTGTAATAAAAAATCTGATTGCGAGAAAAAAGTCAGGATAACGAGATGGGTGATGATCGGCAGGACAAAACTGCCAATGACCAGCACTTCGCGCTTCCACCAGGTTTTAAATAATAGCCATGCCAGAAGGATGGCCAGAACCATTTGTGCGGCAAGAAATTCCAGACCCGGCAGCTGCATGGATGGCCCGAAATCAATCGGCACCATGGCGAATAAAAAGCCCAGAGGAAAAATCATGGCCCGGCCAAAGCCCGGACCAATGAGGGCAATAATACCGCTTACCAGCAGGCCGATAAGGGCAAAATATTCAAATGTCTGAACAGCGAACAGACGGGCGGTGAACCAGAATGCGCCAAATAGGCAAATACCAAAAAGAGCAGGAATATAGGGGCCCGGGCGAAAGGCCTGAAGACGCGAACGCAGGCAATATCCGATTAACAGGGAGGCTGGCAGGACAAAAAAGCCGTAATGAAACATTGGCGCAGACCCCCAAAGTGCGACCATGTGGCCAAT
>JALSJA010000195.1 GCA_026989615.1 Parvularculaceae bacterium
ATTGGAAAGCGGGCGAATGAGTTTATTGTCTTCCAATTGCTCGCGAATATGCGCGGTCCAACCGGTAATGCGCGACATCACAAAAATCGGTGTGAACATCGGAATTTCAAAGCCCATGAGATAATAAGCCGGGCCTGCGGGAAAATCGAGATTGGGATAAATCCCTTTTTCCGAAACCATGGTTTCGTCGAGAATACGCGACATCTCCCAGTATTTTTTAGCCTCCTGCGTATCGAGAATATCAACCATTTTCTTATAGGCCTCGGTCATGGTCGGCACGCGGCTATCGCCGGAGCGATAAACCCGATGACCAAAGCCCATGATTTTTTTCTTGGTGGCCAGCGCCTCCAGCATCCAGGCTTTGGCCTTTTCCGGCGAGCCAACCTCTTGCAACATATGCATCACGGCCTCATTGGCGCCGCCATGAAGCGGGCCCTTGAGCGATCCGATGGCGCCCGTTACAGCCGAATAAATACCCGACAAGGAGGACGCGATCACCCGCGCCGTAAAGGTCGAGGCATTGAAGGAATGCTCCGCATAAAGTGTCATGGAGATGTCAAAACATTTAACCACTTCCGGTGCCGGCACTTTGCCAAAACACATGTGAAAGAAGTTTTCCGAAAAGCCGAGTGAATTATCAGGCTTAATTGGCTCCAGCCCATTGCGCAAGCGGTAATCAGTGGCAACAATTTGCGGAATTTTGGCAAAAAGACTGATCGAGCGTTCATAGAGCTTGTCGGTCGCGTGGTCCTTGATATCGCGATCTTCAAGGCCAAGAAAAGAAACCGCCGTACGCAAGGTGGCCATGGGGTGGGCGGTCTTGGGAAAACGCTTCATCACCGCCAGCAAGTCATCGGACAGACCGCGCTCGGCTTTTTCCAATTGTTCAAACGCCGCCAGCTGCGCTTTAGTGGGCAATTCGCCATTCCAGATGAGATAAGCCACTTCTTCAAACCGGCATTGGCTGGCCAGATCCTGTACCGCATAGCCACGATAGGTAAGGGAATTGGTTTCCGGCATCACTTTGGAGACCGCCGTATCATCGGTGACGACACCGGCAAGACCATATTGAATATCTGTCATTATTATTCTCCTTGTTTGAATTTTTATTTTTTTGAATAAGCGTGGGTAATTTTGGCGATGCGCACTTCATAATGCTCATACCAATCGCTTTTGCCTTTGGCCTGCGCCTGTTTGTGTTCGCTATTCGCGCGCCAGTTCTTAATGCTCGCCAGATCCTGCCAATAGGAAATAGTGATAGCAAAACCGCTATCATCACCAACGCTTTCAACCCCGAGATAACCCGGCATTTGCTTTGCCAATTCCATCATCCGCAAGGCGGTTTCGTCATAACCTTCCAGACGCTCTCCGCGCTGGCTGGTGAAAATCACCGCATAATGGGAGGCAAGATTTTCAGGCGCGAATTTATCCATTATTTCATCGGCGTATCGCCAACCTCAAAATTGAACAGCGATTGATCAAATTTATTATAGTCCTCATAACGCAACAGCGCATAAAGATCTTTGCGGTGCTGCATTTCATCGAGCACGCCATTCTGGTCGCCATCGTGCAATATGGCATCAAGCCCGCGCTCCGCCGCACCCATGGCAAGGCGCAGGGTTGTGACCGGATAGATGACCACATTAAAGCCGAGATTTTCCAGCTCTCTTTTATTCAACAGTCGCGATTTGCCAAATTCGGTCATATTGGCGAGGATCGGCACATTGAGCGCTTTGCGTACCGCTTCAAATTCTTTTTCCGATTTCATGGCTTCGGGAAAAATCATATCCGCCCCGGCATCCACATAGGCTTTCATGCGATCAATGGCCTTATCAAGCCCTTCAATGGCGCGGGCATCGGAGCGCGCAATCAACACAAAATTCTGATCAAGCCTGCCATCAGCCGCGGCGCGAATGCGTTGCACCATGGTGGCTTGGTCAACAATTTCCTTGCCGTCCAAATGGCCGCAGCGCTTGGGCATGATTTGATCTTCAATATGGCAGCCCGCAAGCCCCGCCTCTTCCATCAGCCGCACTGTGCGCGCCGCCGACATGGGTTCGCCAAAGCCGGTATCAATATCGATAAAGGCCGGCAGGTCGGTCACCCGGGCAATTTGCTGGCCGCGATTGACAAATTCCTGCTGATTGGCAATGCCAATATCCGGCAGGCATAAATCTGCCGACATCACCGCGCCGGAGACATAGACCCCGTCAAAACCCTTGCGCTCGATCAATTGCGCACAAAGAGGATTAAACGCTCCGGGAAACTGATGCAGCTTGCCCGATTCCAGTTGCGCGCGAAAATCCTTGCGCTTTTGCTCAGGCGTTTTTTTGGTGAATAGCATTTGGGTTTTGTCCTTAATCTTG
>JALSJA010000196.1 GCA_026989615.1 Parvularculaceae bacterium
GCGACAGCGATATAACGCTTGTCGAGGGATGAGGCGGTTTCGGTCAGTGCATAGCTGCCATCGGAACGACGCAGCAATTCAATGCTGCGGGATTTGTCCGGGCGATATTCGAGATGGGCGAGGTAGAATCGTGCCTTGCGGGTGGAAAATTCCTCACCATTCACCCCCGGCTTGAAAGGAATGATGATGGCCTGTTTTTTGGTCAGGACAAATTTTGCCCCCGGCTGTAATTTCCGCAAGGCCACGCCCTGCCCAAGGCTGTTGATGATCGCTGCCTGATCGCGCCCGAAAATTTCGGCGCGGGCCAAAAGGTCGGAAAAATTTTCATTGCGCCGAAGCGTGTAAATAGTGCCAGACGGGGGATGGGGGGCTTGCGCGTGTTTTGTCAGATCAATTTTGCCCTGATGCAGAAGCGAAGGGCGCCCACCGGAAAAGTCCTCGGCCAAGGCGAAGCCGATTTCAATATCCTCGGCCATAAAGGGTCGGGTTTTGTCGATGGATTTCGCCAGACGCACAGGCGCGGTAGCGGGTTTGTCCACCGCGTCGAGCGGCTCTTGCTCGGTTTCAAAAATAATCGGCTCTTTGACCAAAGGGGGTAATTGCACCAGCGCTTCGCGATCAATCTTCTGGGAGCCTGATTGTGCGGTCATTGGACTTTGGGCAGGCGGACTTTGGGCAGGCTGATGGCTGTTTTTTTCAAACTTGGCCAGCCCCCCAAGGCCGAGCATGGCCAAGGCCGCCACCAAAAGGGCGATCGAGCAAATAGCCAGAATATCAAAACTGTCCAGCTTCTGGTTCTTGCTGTTTTTGGAAAAAAGGTTAACGACCACGACTAAGCACCAAATAACCGCCAGCAAAACCGGCATACTTGCCCTTAACCCTTCAAAAACCATACCAGATGAGGTGCAAAAGAAGGCTTAAAGCGAGCAGAATTTATCCCCGAAACCTAAAAAAATCCAACCGGTCCGCAGCTTAGCCAAAGCCGGATTATAGTCAAATTAACCATTAGCATAAAATTGCGGGTAAAAGTCCCTTATTGCCGGTTTCAGTGGCCGGATTAAAATGGGTGCAATGGGCCAGAATCATAGGATTTATGGGGAAAATTGAAGGAACCCCTTAAATGCTTGATTCAATCACCCTGTCTTCCATGCTCGCCTCGCGTCTATGTCATGACCTGATAAACCCGGTTGGGGCGCTGGGGGCGGGCCTTGAGATTATGGAGGGGGAACAGGACCCGGAAATGCGCGCCGAGGCCCTGAACCTCGTTAACAGCTCAACCGACAAGGCTCTGGATCTGTTGCAATTTGCCCGCATTGCCTATGGGGCCGGTGGTGGCTATGGGGATGAATTGGATCTTGATGAAATCAAAGCCTTGGTGGAAGGAATTTACAAACATGCCAGAGCCGAGCTCGACTGGCAGATACCGCCGGGACATATGGCCAAACCAGCAGTTAAAGTGATGATGACCCTGGCCTTGCTGATTGCGGATTGTGTTCCGCGAAGAGGCAGCAAGGTTACTATAAGTCAGGATGAAGGCGGAATCAGCCTTATAGCGACCGGTCCCAAAGCGCGCTTGAAAGAGCCCTTGCAGCAGGCCCTTGAAGGTAAGGAGGAGGGGCTGGAGCCGAAAATGGTCCCGGCCTATATTGCCGCCCATCTTGCCAGCCAGACAGGCTATCAGCTTCTATGCAGCCAAGATGGCGAGGAGAAGATCTCGATAAGACTGCAAATGGCCTGACCGTCTAGAGCCTATTTTCGTTTTGATACCAATCAAAACCGGGCTCTAAGTCTTTGTTTTTGAGCACTTCTTATCTTAAAAACCGGCCTCATCCTGAGCTTGTCGAAGGATCCACTTATCCTGGAAACGCTCTAGCAAGCCTTGAAGGCCAATTTTAACCGGTTAACGGCTCATTAGACTTATCCCGCTAAGGTTGCTTTTCAACAAATGGGAGCATTTGAGCCATGGCTAACTGTCTTATTATTGAGGATTCAGAAGTAATCCGGTTCGTGACACAGCGCATTTTCAAGCAATTGGGTCACAGGGGCTTTGAGGCAGAAACTTCCGAACAAGGCATGTCCATCTGTCAAAGTGAAGATATTGATTGCGTGTTTCTCGATTGGGATATGCCGCATCTTGGGGCTCTGGATTTTCTGCAGGCGGCTTTTGCCCATGGGAAGTTCAATGGCGAGATAATCCTGTGTGCCAGCGAGAATGACCCCCAGCAATTTGCGCTGGCGCGGGCGGCCGGGGCCAAGTTTCATCTGTTAAAACCATTTGATGCCATGAGCATAAAAGCGGTTTTACAACAGGCCGGAATAGAAACCGGCGGCGAAGCCATGGTGACGGAAGAAGCCGTCGCC
>JALSJA010000197.1 GCA_026989615.1 Parvularculaceae bacterium
CACCAACAAAGCTGTCATAGATCGGATCCAGGAAAGTCCCTGCAAAGGTAAATTCAAGGCTTGGAGACGGTGTCCAGCGCGCGTCGACCTCAAGACCTTTGGTCGATTGCTCGCCAGCATTGGCCAGATTAAAGCCGGTACCGGTAAAGACATTGGACTGGAAGCCTTTAATCGTCTGGTCAAACCAGGCAACATTAAGGGCAAAATTATCCCACTGGCCTTTGAGACCAATTTCAAAGACTTCCGCATCTTCCGGACCAGCCAGCCTTGTACCATAGCGGGCAAACGGATTGGGGTTACCAAGAACCGTTGGCGTCAGATTTGGAATCTCTGCCGGTGTCGGTTTTGAATCCCGTGACAGGTTCCAGGAGGTTGCCTTATAGCCCGTGGCATAGGACGCATAGACATTGATACTGTCTGTCATGTCATAAGCCAAACGCGCCGTATAGGTGGTTTTGTTGTCGCTCGATGAAGAGTTGAACGGAACCAATGGGGCCAGGAACTGCAATGGTCTGAGACCCAGAGCCGAGTTACAGGCAGGTGGCGGGTTGCTGGGCGAGCATTCTGTAATGCTCAGCCCGTCAGCCGCTGCTGCTGCTGCCGGATTGGCAGCGATATTGGCCGGTGTTGCTGGCAGGCCGGTGATCGCGAAGAAGGCGCCGCCAAAGCCAATTTGCACCAGATCCAGAGAAGAGAACACATCGGTATTGGTCTGGTTGATGAACACGTCCTTTTCGTCATTGACATAGGCAATGCCGATGGTCGCGGTCAGGCGATCCGACAAATGCCAGTCCGTGTTGGCGAAAATATTGTAGGATTGGTTGTCTTGGCCGGTTTGTTCAAAACCACCCTGTCCGGCACCAAAGAATGTACCGCCAGGTAGGCCGAGGCTGGCCTCCAAACCACCAAGAGCGCCCGGTGCCCCAAGGGCGGCCACCAATTGGTCGGCATAGGGGCGGAAAGCCACGTCATAGGTCAGGGAATTGTCATATTTGACCGTTTCGTCGAAGTAGAAACCACCGACCAGCCAGTCAACCATGCCGCCACCATTGGACGTGATGCGGAATTCCTGTGTGAAGGTGTCAATATTCTGATTGGCTGAGTTCTCGGCAATCAGAGCAGCGCTTGTAAAGTCTGTATCATAGTCAAATGCAGCAGACTGTTTGCGATAGGCCGTGATCGAGGTGAGGCTGAAATTTTCAAATTCCCAATCCACATGACCGGAATAGCCTTTATTCTTGACGGCATTATTCGGCAGATAGTTGAGATAGTTGCGTCGGTCGAACGGGCTACCCGTATAAATATTGCCGCCCAAGGCCGTAATGATGGCGCCGGTCGGGCCATTTACGAGATTGGCAACACCGCAGCATTCTTCGTCAATCTTGCTCTGGTCAGCGATGATACGCACGGAGAAATTATCCGTTGGTTCAAACAAAAGCTGTGCGCGCACATCCCAACGGTCACGATTATTGATATTCTCGTTAAGATTGATGACCTCGAAATAGCCATCGGCCTGACGGACGCTACCGGCAAGGCTAAAGGCAAGATTGTCACCGAGCGGGCCGGTTACTCTGCCCTTCAAGATACGGGTGTCGTAATTGCCCAAAGTGGCTTCCGCAAACCCGCCCCACTCGAAAGATGGCTTGGCGGTCACAACGGAGATAACGCCGGCGGAAGCGTTTTTACCAAACAGGGTTGATTGCGGGCCGCGCAAAACCTCAACGCGCTGGATGTCCAGCAAGTCACCGATTTGCGAAGCGGAACGGGAACGGTAAACGCCGTCAATGAAAACACCAACCGAAGGCTCAATGCCCGGATTATTGGCGCCATTACCAAAGCCACGAATGACGAAATTGGTATTGGTGGAGGATTGTAATTGTGTTACCCGCAGAGACGGGACGATGGATTGTAAATCGCCAATGTCCTGAATGGATGCTTTTTCAATCGTATCGGAAGAAACGACGGAAACCGCGATGGGAACATCCTGCAATGTTTGTTCGCGCTTGGTCGCGGTAATAACGATTTCGTCTTGTTGGGCCATGGCCGGTGCCGCGATTGCCGCCGCTACTAGCATGGATGTTCCCAGAAGAATTGATTTTCTAATCATCGAACAGTGCCTCCACTAAAAGTTTGTTCTGTTTTGATTCCCTAAATTCCAGAATCTCTATCGCTTGATATGCGCTGTCTACGAAGAATGCCCCTAAGCAAATTCGCCCCATGAACAGCCAGTAATTAGTTTTTTCACAGATACAGGGCGCAAGCAATCACTTGTGTTAGTTAATAACAGTAATCTCGGGTAATCCGGTCACGGTGTGTTATCGAAGCCACAGGTAAATTTTTTTGTTGCGCCGCACAAATTAGACGGTGCTAATTTGTTTTATCGCTTTGATGGTTGATGACTGCACAATTTCATTGCCTAAAGGCAGGCACCACTTCTAGCCTGCGGGCAATTCTAAAAGAGCGACGGCAATGTCGCCAGTGGAGCGACATAGAATGCGCAGCATACAACCGGAGCAGGCAAAAGCACTGATCGGTCAGGAAATAGGTATTTCCGATTGGATGGTGGTTGATCAAAAACGCATCAATCAATTTGCCGATTGCACCGGGGATCACCAATTTATTCATGTGGATGAAGAGGCGGCGTCGAGAACGCCTTTTGGCGGTACTTTGGCCCATGGATTTTTAACCCTGTCATTGCTGTCAAAATTGGCGCAAGGGGCAAGCCTTACCCTCGAAGGCGCAAAGATGGGGATCAATTATGGCTTTGACCGATTGCGCTTTATTCACCCGGTGATGGCGGGGGCGGCGATTCGCGGGCGCTTTGTGCTGGCCGATTTTGCCCGGCGCAAGCCGGGGGAATATTTATTGACCTATGATGTCACGGTGGACATTAAAGGCAATGACAAGCCAGCTCTGATTGCCCGTTGGCTGGCTTTGCAAATAGCTGAAGAAAAATAACAAAAATACAGGAGAAGTTGTTGTCCGAAATTCGTTTTGATAATCGTGTCGCCATCATCACCGGGGCGGGGTCCGGGCTTGGGCGTTCGCATGCGCTGGCGCTGGCGGCGCGCGGGGTAAAAATTGTCGTCAATGATCTGGGCGGTGCGGTGGATGGCACAGGTGGTTCGGCCAGTGCTGCTGAAAATGTTGCCGAAGAGATTAAACAGGCGGGCGGCGCGGCCATTGCCCATGGAGCCAATGTTACCAAGATGGATGACGTTGCTGACATGGTTGAAAAAGCGCTCGCCGCTTTTGGTCATGTGGATATTCTGGTGAATAATGCCGGCATTTTGCGGGACAAATCCTTTGCCAAAATGGATATGGCCGATTTTGAAGCGGTGATGAATGTGCATTTGATGGGCTCGGTCAATTGCACCAAAGCCTTGTGGGCGCATATGCGCGAGCGCCAATATGGCCGCATCGTCATGACCACATCCTCGTCCGGGCTTTATGGCAATTTTGGCCAATCCAATTATGGCGCAGCAAAAATGGGCGTTGTCGGTTTGATGAACACTTTGTGTCTGGAAGGGGCGAAATATAATATCCATGTCAACGCCCTGTCACCAATTGCCACCACGCGCATGACCGAAGGCCTGTTTCCATCAGGTGCCAATGCAATTTTTACCACCGAGAGCGTGAGCGCCGGCCTGCTGCCACTGGTCTGTGACAAGGCTCCCAATCGCCTGATCCTGTGTGCTGGTGGTGGCGGTTTTGCGGCCGCCCGGATTGTGGAGACCGATGGTATTTATCTGCCGCCGGAAAAGCAGACGCCGGAAAATGTCATGGCGCTGCTGGACGAGATCATGGATATGGATGAGGCCAAAATTCTGGAACAGGGCGGGGCGCAAACCATGAAATTTGCGTTTAAGGCAGCCAAGCATTTGGGCATTAAACTTTAAAACCGAAAAAGAGCGCGGATTATGAGCGAGCAGGATTTGGAAGATTTTCGCAAAGAGGTGCAAAACTGGCTGGCCGAAAACTGTCCGGAAGAAATGCGCCAGCCCATGGATAGCCAAGATATTTGTTGGGGCGGGCGTCATTGGAAATTTTCCAGTGACGCGCAAAAGATCTGGCTTGAGCGCATGGTCGAAAAGGGGTGGACCGTGCCTGAATGGCCCAAAGCCTATGGCGGTGCCGGGTTGTCCAAAGCGCAGGCCAAAATCCTGCGCAAGGAAATGAAACGCATCAAGGCCCGCCCGCCATTATTGTCTTTTGGCATTTGGATGCTCGGACCCGCTTTGCTGAAATATGGTTCCGATGCACAAAGGCAGGAGCATTTGCCAAAAATCGCCCGCGGGGAAATTCGCTGGGCGCAAGGCTATTCCGAGCCGGATGCAGGGTCGGACCTCGCCTCGCTGAAAACCAGATGCGAAGATCGTGGTGATCATTACGCTATCACCGGGCAAAAAGTGTGGACCTCTTACGCCGATCAGGCGGACTGGATTTTTGTTCTGGTGCGGACCGATTTTTCTGCCAAAAAACATGAAGGCATAAGTTTTATTCTGGTCGATATGGATCAGCCCGGCGTCACCACAAGGCCGATTAAGCTAATCTCCGGCAATTCCCCGTTTTGTGAAACCTTTTTTGATGAGGCGCGTGCCGAAAAACACAATCTGATTGGAGAAATCAACAAAGGCTGGACCATTGCTAAATATCTCCTCACCCATGAGCGTGAAATGATTGGCGGCATGGGCGGTGATGTCATGCGCCCGATTGGCGATATTGCGGTTCAGCAGATTGGCAAGGGCGAAGATGGTCGCTTGCAGGATCCGATATTGCGCGCGGATATTGCCCGTATGGAAATTGACGGGCTTGCCTTTATGGCGACCATGGACCGGATAACGCAGCAAGCCAAAGCCGGCGGCGGGGTTGGGGCCAATGCCTCCATGCTGAAATATTATGGCACGGAATTAAACAAGCGCCGTCTGGAACTGATGATGGACAGCGCCGGATCGCCAGGCCTCGTCTGGGGCGGGGAAGGGGATGTGGCCAGCCAATGGCTGCGCACCAAAGCCAATTCCATTGAAGGGGGCACATCCGAAGTGCAACTCAATATTATCGCCAAGCGCATTCTCGATTTGCCAAGCCAATAGGATATTGCCCATGACCAGCAAAGAAGAAATGGAAATGCTGCGCGCATCTGCCAGTGGATTTTTGGGCGAAAAAGCGCCAATCAGCCAGCTGCGTCGCTTGCGCGATGACAAAATTGCGGAAGGCTTTGATAGAGAAACATGGACGGAAATGGGGGCCATGGGCTGGGCCGGTGTGCTGGTTGAGGAGGCCCATGGAGGTGTCGCCATGGGGCATGGGGCGGCTGGCATTTTGATGGAAGAAATGGGCCGTACACTGACCGCATCGCCCTTTTTGTCGAGCGCGATTATGGGGGCGGTGGCCTTGTCGAAATATGGCAATGCCAGCCAGCAGGAAGGCTGGTTGCCTGCCATTGCGCGCGCGCAAAAAATCATTGCGCTCGCCGTGGATGAGCAGCGCCATCACAATCCGGCCCATGTCAAACTACAGGCCGTCCGTGCGGGCAATGGGTTTAAACTTAGCGGCGAGAAATGTTTTGTGGCCGATTGCGCCGCCGCCGATGGGTTTATCGTTTCTGCGCGCACGCGCGGTGAAGAACAAGATCCGGATGGCATTACCCTTTTTCTGGTGTCCCGCGACACCCAAGGGATCAGTGTTGAAAATCAAAATATGATTGACAGCCGCAATGCCGGTAAGGTCGTTTTTGATGATGTCGCCTTAGAGGGTGATGCGGTTCTGGGCGCGGTGGATAAAGGCCTTGCTCCGCTGAATATCATTTTAGATGCCGGGCGCGCCGGCCTTGCAGCCGAAATGTCCGGCGCGGCGCAGGAATGTCTTGATCGCACGCTTTCCTATTTGAAAGAGCGCAAGCAATTTGGCCAGACCATCGGGTCCTTTCAGGCCTTGCAACATCGCGCTGCCCATCTTTATAGCGAAATAGAAATCGGCAAATCCATTGTCGCCCGCGCTTTGCAGATGATGGACAGCGCTCCGGAAATGGCGGCGCTGATGGTATCGGCGGCCAAGGCCAAACTTGGTCAGGTAGCTTTATTGGCGGCACAAGAGTCGATCCAGATGCATGGGGGCATTGGCATGACCGATGAATTTGATATTGGTTTCTTTATAAAACGCGTGCGCGTGGCCGATGCTCTTTATGGCAGTCAGCAATTTCACACCAATCGCTATGCGGAGCTGCGCGGGTTTTAACCCCTTAAACCAAAAAACGGTCACGGACTTTTGTCCGCGACCGTAATTGCGCAAAACAGGGTCATGAAAGAAAAGAGTGCCGACCTGTTTCACACTACCGAGGTGGAGTCTGGCCTCAGAACTTTAACGTATAGCCAAGGCGAATGGCTTTGACGTCCTGGCCTTGGGTATAATCGAGACGCACGCCCTGACTTTCGGTAAAGAACATTTGTCCACCAACCGACCAGGCGATGCCACCATCCTGTGCCGATATACCGGCGGGTAAAGCAGGGGAGGTAAATTTGACCGAATCCTGCCGGTAACCAACGCGCCCGACAAGGTCGAAATTTTCTGACAAGGGCAAATAGCCAACCCCGTAAATGCCGGCGGTCCAGTTCATTTTGCCTTTGACCTCGACATTGTTGATGGTGACTTTATCATCCCGCAATACGCGGCCCAATTCGCCTTCGACGCCAAAATAATCATTGAAACGCCAGCCGCCACGGACCATCAGATTGGTGTAATTGAAGTCAGCAGGGCCGACATCAATATTGATTCTTTCAACGCCAATATCCCCATATTTGTAAGGGGCATCACTCGCTTGGGCCGTGCCGGCAATTGCGCCAATGGCAATGCTGGCCAGCAAAATATTCCTGATATTCTGTTTCATGTTGCATTCTCCACACGGGTTAGTTGAGCTTTGGCTATACGGCACTGCAGCAATCCGGAAAATACCCCTGGAGAGGGTAATTTACTTGAATGTCTGATTGTTAATGAAGGTTTGGCCCGGTGGAGTCTGTGGCGTATGGTTAATTTTTGTCGGCCTTTTTTTGCAATCGACGGCGATGCAAAATTGGTTCTGTATAGCCATTGGGCTGTGTGCGCCCGTCAAATACCAAATCGCAGGCGGCCTGAAATGCGATGGAGGTATCAAAATCTTTTGCCATGGGCTGATAGACCGGGTCATCGGAATTTTGCCGATCGACCAGCACTGCCATGCGCTTCATGACTTCCATCACCTGATCGCGGGTGCAAATGCCATGATATAGCCAATTGGCAATGTGCTGGCTTGAAATGCGCAAAGTGGCGCGATCTTCCATCAGCCCGATATTATTGCGATCAGGCACTTTGGAGCAGCCAATGCCTTGATCAATCCAGCGCACCACATAGCCAAGAATGCCTTGGGCATTATTTTCCAGCTCGGCAATGATTTCCTGTTGCGGCCAATCCGCCTTTTGCGCAATTGGAGCGGTCAAGAGATCTTCCAACAGGGCAGGGGGGCGCTGACGCAGCTTCTCCTGCACCTGGTCCACATTGACCGCATGATAATGCAGAGCGTGCAAAGTGGCGGCGGTGGGTGAGGGGGCCCAGGCGGTATCGGCACCGGCCTGCGGATGCGCCTGTTTTTGCGCCAGCATGGCCGCCATCTCATCGGGCATGGCCCACATGCCCTTGCCAATTTGCGCGCGACCCTGAAAACCACAGGCCAGTCCCATATCGACATTATTGCGTTCATAGGCGTCCAGCCATGTGCTGTTTTTCATCTCGTCCTTGCGCACCATCGGCCCGGCCTCCATGGCGCTATGAATTTCATCGCCAGTGCGATCAAGAAAGCCGGTATTGATAAAAATCACCCGCGATTTTGCGGCGCGAATGCATTCTTTGAGATTCACAGAGGTGCGCCGCTCCTCATCCATAATCCCCATTTTCAGGGTTGTGGCGGGCAGGCCCAGCGCTGCCTCAATCGCCGCAAAAAGATCATTGGCAAAAGCCACTTCTTCCGGTCCGTGCATTTTTGGTTTTACGATATAGACTGCGCCGCTTTGGCTGTTTTTGAGGTCGGGGTCTTTTTTTGCCTGATCATGCAGGGCCAGAACCCCGCTCACCAAAGCATCAAGAATAGTTTCGTAAATTTCCGTGCCATCTTTTTTGACCGCCGGTGTGGTCATTAAATGTCCGACATTGCGGACCAGCAATAGCGATAAGCCGGACAGGGTGAGCGTGTTGCCATTGACCGTCTTATAGTGATGATTGTCCTCCAGCCTGCGCAGAAATTTTTTGCCGTTCTTTTCCATTGCACAGGAAAGATTGCGCTGAAACAGGCCGAGCAGATTGGTATAAATTTCTGTCTTGTCTTCACCATCCACCGCGGCGACAGAATCCTCGCAATCCAGAATTACGGTCAGGGCCGATTCCAGCAAGATATCGGCAAGGCCGGCCTTGTCTGTGCGACCAATTGGGTGGCTCCGGTCCATAAACAGCACCACATGCAGGCCGTTATTTTTCAGCACAATATGTGACGGGTTTTCTGTATGGCCTGAAAAACCCACAAGCTGATCCGGGTTCTGCAAATCCGTAACCGCATCTTCGAAAATAATGTTCAGCTTGCCCTTGTCAATTTTATAGCCGATGGCGCTTTTGTGATTGCCAGCGGTTAAAGGGAAGGTCGTATCCAGAAATGATTTCGCTTTGGCGATGACTGCCGCGCCGCGTTTTGCATTATAGATTTTGCCGGGGGCCAGTGCGCCGCTTTGCTCTATCACATCGGTGCCATAAAACGCATCGTAAAGAGAGCCCCATCTGGCATTGGCGGCATTGATGGCAAAGCGGGCATTTTTAACCGGCACCACCAATTGGGGGCCGGAAACAAGGGCAATTTCGTCATCGACGCCATCGGTTTCAATGGTGAAATCCTCACCCTGTGGTACCAGATAGCCAATCTCGCGTAAAAAGCCTTGATAATGCGCAAGCTGTTCCCAGCCGGGGCCGTTTTCCTTGTGCCATTGGTCGAGCTGTGCCTGAAGCCTGTCGCGCTTTTGTAATAGCGCCTGATTGCGCGGGCTGAAATCTGTTACGAGATTATGCAGGGTCTGCCAAAATTGTTGCGGAGTCAGGGCAATGCCGGTGCATAATTTTTTTTCGACAAAATCATAAAGACTGGCATCAATTTCCAAGCCTTCGCGTTCAATCATCTGTACCATTCAAAACCCCGTCTGTTGCACTGCAATATAAGAGTTTTGGGTTAATCCATAAATCGGGTCAAGAATGGGATGCAGTTGCGGTTTATCTGGCCGCTGGGGGCAAGTTCGGCTAGAGCCTATTTTCGTTTTGATGGAATCAAAACCGGGCTCTAAGTCTTTGTTTTTGAGCACTTCTTATCCGAAAGCCGGTTTATCCGAAAACCGGTTCCCACTTTTCGGGAAGTGCTCTAAGCAAGCGGGTCAGGATAATGAAGAGGGGTCATGAATGCCATTTGACGAAGCGAGCATGCCGGTAAAAAGAGCGGGCGGTAAAAAACCTTATCAATGGATTGGTTTGTTCTTAGGGGCAGGGCTGGCGCTTTTGCTGCTGTTTTTGCCAAAGCCTGAAGGGCTGTCGCGGGAGGCCTGGACGGTGGTGGCGCTTTTGGTGCTGATGGCCATTTGGTGGGTCACGGAGGCCATACCCATTCCTATCACCTCGCTCCTGCCTTTGGTGGTGTTGCCTTTATTCGGCATTAAATCCATCGCCGAAGCGGCGGTGCAATATTCAAGCCCGATTGTGATGTTGCTGCTGGGCGGGTTCATCATCGCCAAATCGGTGGAGCGCTGGAATCTTCACGCAAGGCTCGCCTTAAACATTGTCAATGTCTTTGGCGCCCATCCATCGGGATTGGTGGCGGGGTTTATGCTCGCCTCGGCTTTATTGTCCATGTGGATATCCAATACCGCCACCACCATCATGTTAACGCCCATCGCCTTGTCTGTGGCGGCGGCGGTGCTGGGTAAAAAAGCAGGCGGCGCACCGTTTACAATTTCGATCATTCTTGCAATTGCTTACGGGGCCTCCATTGGCGGTCTTGCCACGCCCATTGGCACGCCAACCAATCTCATCATTATCAATTATTTTGAATCCACCGGTGATATGCGGTTTTCTTTTGATCGCTGGATGATGATTGGCCTGCCGGTGGTGGCGGTGATGCTGCCGGCGGCTTGGTTTGTGCTGACCAAATGGGCGGTGAAAATAAAGGTGCAAGAAGGCGATGCGGGCAAGAGCGTGATTGAAGACGCGCTGGCGCGGCTTGGCAAATGGAGCGCGCCGGAAATCCGGGTGCTGCTGGTGTTCTCCGTCATTGCTTTTGCGTGGATGTTTCGCCGGTTGATATTGCAGGATATGGAAGTGTTCGGGGTCAAACCCTTTGCGGGACTGACCGATCATGTGATTGCCATTGCCGGTGCGATTGCCATGTTTCTGGTGCCATCCGGTTCCAAAGACGAAAAAGGCACCATGCTGCTTGACTGGGAAACCGGCGCGCAAATTCCCTGGGGGGTGTTGCTATTATTTGGCGGTGGGTTGAGCCTTGCGGCGGCGATTACCTCAAGCGGCCTTGCGGCATGGCTCGGGGTGCAGATGGCCGGGCTGACGGCTTTGCCGACCATTGTCATTATACTGACTTTGGTGACCTTTGTGATTTTCGCCACCGAGCTGACCTCCAATGTGGCCACCGCCTCGGCGCTATTGCCGGTGGTCGTCGCTATTGCCGCAGGGGGCGGGGCCGATCCGGCATTGCTGGCGATTCCCGTTGCCATGGCCGCAAGCTGCGCTTTCATGTTGCCTATGGCCACCGGCCCCAATGCGATTGTCTATGCGTCGGGAGAAATTTCCATCCCGCGCATGGCAGCCATTGGCTTGCGGCTAAACCTCATCGGCGTGGTTTTAATCACCCTCATTGTCTATTGGCTGACCCCGCTGATTATGGGGTGAGGGGTTCTGAAGAAGCGGGAAAAGGCTTTAGAAGTTGGCCCCGCTCCGGCGGAACAAAGCCACTGCGTTCACAGGGATAATTGATTCACAGGATCAATTATCCCGTTTCACCCTTCAAAACCTATTTTTCATCCACCGGATGAAAAATTTTGGCTTCGCCAAACCGGATTTGAAGTGGTGGAGCCAGGCGGAATCGAACCGCCGACCTCTTGCATGCCATGCAAGCGCTCTACCAACTGAGCTATGGCCCCGAACCTGAAGCGTTCCCATGGGGGACAAGGCGTTCGGAAAACCTTGTTTTCGGTGCGGCAAATTAGGGGGCCGCCAAGGCTAAGTCCAGAGAAAAATTACATCTGCAAACTTTGCGCTTTTATTTTTAAGCATCGGCACCCTTGTCTTTGGCGCTGACCAGCACTTCCACATCATCATCATCGCCGGTATCGAGCAGGGTGTCGTCATTTTCGTCGATTTCGACGTCTTCGATATCTTCGAGATCGGGAATATCGTCCTCGGTCATGGTTTCGTCTTCGTCATCTTCTTCGTCGAGGCCGGCCTTGCGCTTGGACGGGATTTCGGCGTTTTCTTCATCGGCCGCTTCGAGCGGCGCGACGACCTCGTCGGCCTCTTCTTCGTCGGTGTCTTTTTCGTCCTTGTTCTGGTCCTCAGCCACTTCGTCCACGGGCCGCGGGCGGCGCGGTTTTAAAATTACTTCCGGTTCAAATTCATGACCGCATTTCGGGCACAGGCAGGGGTCTTTTTGCAGGTCGTAAAAACGGGCGCTGCATTCAGGGCAATCGCGTTTTACGCCGAGGTCTTCATTTGCCATGAGTCAATCTTCCAAATTGATGAATGTTTTAAATAGGGAACTGTCCTAGTGAAAGGCGGTGTTGCCATGGCCTGCGGGCCCTGTCAAAAAGAAATCGGTGTTTTCGGTGCGCTTGGGCAAAATTTATGAATAATCTCCCCTCAAAAGAGGCCGGTTCAGCGGCCGGATCTATGGCTGGCGCGGTGCAATCACGCCTGTCAAAGGGGCTTTCCGGCACGGTTCAGGTGCCGGGGGATAAGTCCATGTCCCATCGGGCCTTGATTTTGGGGGCGCTGGCCGAAGGCAAGACCCGTATTCGGGGTCTGCTGCAGGGGGATGATGTCCTGCGCACGGCGGCCTGCCTGCGGGCCATGGGGGTGTCCATCGAACGGCGGGATGGGGTTTTCCATGTTATTGGCCGACGCTGGCAGCCCTCTGATCGTGGGCTTTATTGCGGTAATGCCGGCACTGGCGTGCGCCTTCTCATGGGGGCGGTGGCGGGCCAGCAGATTGCCGCCAGCTTTGATGGCGATGCCTCCTTGCGGGCGCGGCCCATGGGGCGGATATTGGCACCATTGCGCAAGATGGGGCTTTGCGCCGAAGATCAGGATGGCAAATTGCCGGTCAGTCTTGAAGCCAGCCCGCTAAAAGGCATTGTCTGGGAGATGCAAAATGCTTCGGCGCAGGTGAAATCGGCGATTATGCTGGCGGCTTTGGGGGCTGAGGGCGAAACCATTATTGAGGAGCCAGTGCGATCGCGCGACCATACAGAGCGCATGATCAAGGCTTTTGGCGGGGCGCTGACCATAAGCGCCACGGGCGAGGGCGGGCGGCGGATCAGTCTGACCGGACCGCAAAGGCTGACAGCCACCGATATTACCATCCCCGGCGATCCCTCCTCGGCAGCATTTCTGCTGGTGGCGGCTTTGCTGACCAAAGGCTCCGAAATCACCGTGCAAAATGTCCTGCTCAATCCTTTGCGCACCGGGTTTCTGGAAGCGCTGAAAGAGATGGGGGCGGATTTAAGTCTCGGCAATGAGCATGATGCGGGCGGCGAGCCAGTGGGAGATATTACGGCCCGTTTTTCGGAATTGAAGGCTATTCATATCGGGCCGGAACGGGCGGCGTCGATGATTGATGAATATCCGATCCTTGCTGTGGCGGCCGCCTTTACCAAAGGCACGAGCCGTTTTGAGGGGTTGGCCGAATTGCGCCTCAAGGAAAGTGATCGCCTTGCGGCCATTGCCGACGGGCTTGCGGGCAATGGCGTGACGCGCCGTCTGGGGGAGGACTGGCTGGAAATTGATGGCGGTGCGGTGTCCGGCGGTGGCGAGGTTGCGACCCATATGGATCACCGCATCGCCATGAGTTTCCTCGTCATGGGACTGGCAACAAAACTGCCGGTGACCATTGATTCAAGCGCTATGATCGCGACATCTTTCCCCGGCTTTATTGCGCTGATGCAAGGCCTCGGTGCAAAATTAACGCAGGAAAGCTGATCTTAGAGCCTTTTTCGTTTTGATACCAATCAAAACCGAAAACGCTTTAGCCGGCGAAATTTTGCTCTGCGAAATCCCAATTCACCAGATTACCCAGAAATGCGCCCATATAATCGGGGCGGCGATTCTGGAAATCGAGATAATAGGCATGTTCCCAGACATCCATGGTCAGGAGCGGGGTGACGCCAGCTTCCGTTAGAGGCGTGTCGGCATTGGCGGTTTTGCGCACCTCCAGCTTGCCGCCCTTGGCCACGAGCCAGGCCCAGCCAGAACCAAATTGCGTTGCGCCGGCAGTTTTGAATTTTTCGGCAAAAGCCTCAAAAGACCCGAAACTGTCATCAATCGCCTTGGCCAATGCGCCTGATGGCTTGCCGCCGCCATTGGGGGCCATGGAATTCCAATAGAAAGTGTGGTTCCAAACCTGCGCGGCATTGTTGAAAATGCCCTGCTGTTCGGCTTTGCCCGCAGAGGCCTTGATGATTTCTTCAAGGCTTTTCCCGGCCAAATCTGTGCCTTCGATCATTTTGTTGAGATTATCCACATAGGCTTTGTGATGTTTGCCATAATGGAAAGAGATCGTATTGGCGGAGATATGGGGCTCCAATGCGGTGTCAGCATAGGGCAGGGCAGGAAGGGTGATTGCCATTTCGGGCCTCTTCTTTCTTTTGAATAATCCAAACATGTTTTTGTTCCTAATCCATTTGCAGCAGAGGTCAAGTTATTGGAGGGTTTCTAAAATAGGGAGTTTTTCCTGGGTTTCAGCTTTTGCGCCCCGCATTGGTTGATATCCTGTTCGCTGGCAAGGGCAATATTGCGCACGGATTCGACTGTGAGACTATTGGCAAATCCGAAATCACCGGAAGGTCCAAGCGTACCGGCGGCCTCCAGCACAATGATTTGTCGCCATAAATTAAAATCCTGACGCCCCAGAGCCTTGCCAATGGCGGTGCGAATATCATCCATCACCTGCCAGTTTTCGGGATCGGTGGTAAACAGCCATTGCTCGGATTTATTGCAAGGCTTGAAAATACTGGTTTCGAAAGAGGTGACGAGAATACCGCGCACAAAATCGCTGTCGGCAGGCAATGGTTTTTCAATTATGGCACCTTGCGCTTCATTGCTTTCATGATCGCTGGTCACCCAAGGCGGGGGCGCGGATTCTGTCTCCTCCTCCTGTTGTGTCCATTCCGGCATGCTTGCATAGACAAGTTTTGCCACAAGGGGGGGCTCCCCGGAATTACCCAATAGTGAAATTGCCAGCGCTCCTGCGATAATAAAACTCATGATAGCCATCTCCTCTTCCGGCGGTCCAACTTTTATCAAGCGTAAAAGAAGGTGCCATTCGCCCCCGCGCCAGCCCTGATATCATTCCATTGGCGAGTATAGCACGGTATTTGAGGGTTCATAGCGGCTATATCCGCGCCGCCTATAGGGCCTCGAGAAACCATCTGCTAATTTTGGCCTTATTTTTTCGGCTTGGGCTGGGGGCGGTAAAAGACCAGCTTGTCGCTCGAGGAGGCCTTGGCGTCAAAGCGATAGCCGCCCGCTTTGAATTTTTTCAATTCTTCCGGGGTCTCAATGCGGTTCTGGATAATCCATTTGGCCATCATGCCCCTTGCGCGTTTCAGATAAAAACTCAAAGCCCGCGCCTTGCCATCTTTGACCTCTTTGAAGCTCGGGGTGATGATTGGCGCGTTTAGGGCCTTTTTGTCGATGACAGAAAAATATTCATCAGATGCAAGATTGACCACTATTGGTGCTTTTTGTTTTTTCAAATCCTTGCGCAATAATTTTGCCGGCGCATCGCCCCAATATTCATAGAGGTTTGAGCCGCGCTCGGTGAGCAATTTTGTGCCCATTTCCAGACGATAGGGCTGGATCGCATCCAGAGGTCGCAGCACCCCGTAAAGACCGGAAAGAATCCGCAAATGCTCCTGTGCGTAGGCAATGTCGTCTTCGCTTAAACTATGGGCCTCCAAGCCCTGATAGACATCGCCATTGAAAGCAAAAATTGCCGGATGGGTAAGATCGGCTTTCGGGCTTGGTTCAAAGGCCTGAAAACGGGCGGTGTTTAATTCGGCAAGCTTGTCGGAAATGCCCATCAGCCGTGACAAATCCCGGGCGGTCTGGCGGCGCATCACTTCGGCCAATGCATTGGCCTGTTTTTGTAATAGCGGCTTGGTCGGCCTGATCGGCACGCCTCTTTGTTCGAAATTCATATTTTTGGCGGGGGAGAGAAGAACAAGCATGAAAATTCCTGTGAAAGCTGCTTTATATTGGTTCTAAATTAAGGATCTCGGACGGGATTTACAACATCTTTCCGGGATTCATCAGACCTTTGGGGTCGAGCATGGCTTTGATCTGTCGCATCAGGGC
>JALSJA010000198.1 GCA_026989615.1 Parvularculaceae bacterium
GATAAGGGTCGGCAAAAGTCCAATCCCCCAGTACCAGCACATATTCGCGGTCATATTGTACTGGATCTGTGCCTTTGGGGTCGATGATGAGCGGGCCGTAATGGCCAAGCTGTTCCTGCAAGCCGGAATGGGAGTGATACCAATAGGTGCCATTATGGGGCAGGGAAAACTTGTATTGGAAGGTCTCGCCGGGGCGAATACCGGGAAAGGAAACACCCGGAACACCATCCATTTGGAAAGGCACCAAAAGCCCGTGCCAGTGGATGGAGGTATCCTCGTCGAGCGTATTGGTGACATTGAGGGTCACTTCCTGATCTTCGCGAAAGCGAATAAGCGGTGCGGGCAGGGTGCCATTGACGCCAATCGCCTCTCTTAGCCGACCGCCAACCCGCACCGGAAACTTGCCAATGCGGAGGTTAAAGACATCGCCGGTAAGGGCGGGCAGGCCGGTATTGCCATCACTGGCAGGCCTGGCCCATGCCGGTAACAGGCCGGAGGCCCCTAAAGCAAGGCCACTGCCGGCAATACCTTGTAAAAATGTTCGTCTGTCAAACATGTTGTTTTTCTCTCAATTAAAATCACATCAGTTACACTCCATACAGCCACGCAGGCTGCGCGTTTTTCTGGTCTGAAAATAAAACCAGAAATGATGCGTTGGTTAATTGAGGAGACGTGTTCGCAGGGCTACCGGCGACAGCCGCAATCGCGGCGGATCAATCCAGCTTTTGATAATTGTCTGCGGCGAGGCGACTTCCAGCCATGACGGGGCGGTCAGTGCCGTCTGGAGAATGGTCTTGTCGGGGGCATTGGGTCCGACGATAAAGCTGCCATGGGCGAGGGGTTTAACCGCTGAGACCTGCTGATCAAGGCAATGTTCATCGCAATCAATATCGGGATGTTGTTCTGAAGAATGATCACTGTCTCCCATAATATGCGCCATGGCGGGCATGATATGGTCAGTGCCGGAGCTTGGCGCGCCAAACGAAAGGGAGGCGGCAAATCCGGGTGAACAAAAACAGGCAATCTGCACCGCGCCAAAAATAATGGCGAAACTGGCGAGCAAGAATGTTTTTATCGGTCTGCCTGTCATCATTATAACCTTAAAGGGGTTTCAAGGATTGACCTATTACGAATTGCCGGATAGTTATACCCCCACGGGGTATATGTCAACAGAATATATATCAAAACCCCGTGACAATGGATGAGACGGATGGAAAACGCAGAAAACACCATAAAACGCCTGAATCGCATTGCAGGGCAAGTGCGTGGCATTGTGCGCATGCTGGAAGAGGATCGCTATTGCATTGATGTTCTGCACCAAATTCAGGCGATCAAAGCGGCTCTGGCCAAGGCGGAAAGCGAGATCTTGAAAGACCACGCCGCCAATTGCATTGGCGCGGCCATTGGGGCCGGGAATGAAGAATTGCAAAGAGAAAAAATCTCCGAATTGATTGATCTGTTTGATAAGCTGAAAAGATAGAGCCTGTTTTCGTTTTGATTCAATCAAAACCGGGCTCTAGTGTTTGATGTATCGCCTCACTTTCAGCGTGTGGAGGATGAGGCGGAGACAGTGATAAATCCCCAAAAGGCATAAAAAATGCTTTATAGTCATAATGATGACCCGATTGGAAAAATGCCTGAATATCAGTGATTTGCGCCGTGCTGCTCAGGGCCGCGCTCATAAGATGGTGTTTGATTATATTGATGGTGGCGCCGAAGACGAGGTGACGCTGGGGCGCAATCAGCAGGCTTTTGGCGATTATGAATTATTGTTCAAGGTGTTGGCCGGGGTCAATAAGGTCGATTTGTCGACGACCATCTTGCAAACCAAAAGCGATGTGCCGTTCATTCTCTCGCCTTCGGCTGGCAATCGCCTGTTTCATAAAGATGGCGAGCGAGCCGTGGCGAAAGCGGCCGAAGCCTTCGGGGCAATTTACTGCCTTTCGACCCTGTCATCGGTTTCCATTGAAGAAATTGGCGCGCTCATCAAAAGCCCGAAATGGTTCCAGCTTTATGTCTGGAAAGATCGCGCTTTGGTCAAAGAAATGCTGGTGCGGGCAAAAGCGGCTGGCTTTTCGACCCTGATATTGACGGCGGATCTGCCAATCCACGGCAATCGTGAGCGCGACCCGCGCAATGGCTTTACCATTCCCCCAAGTCTTGGACCGCGGCAAATCTGGCAAGGTCTCATGCGTCCGGCCTGGAGCTATGATTATTTGACCTCGCCGATGGTGCGATTTGCCAATCTGTCCATAAAAACTGCGGCGGAAACATTGGAAAGTTTTGTACGCGGGCAATTATATCAGGCCTTCTCGTGGAAGGATGCCGAATGGTTG
>JALSJA010000199.1 GCA_026989615.1 Parvularculaceae bacterium
GCCTTTGATGGCGGAATATTTCTGGCCGTTCTGGCGCCGTGCCTCGACACTTAACCCTAACAGGCGTTTGTCTTTCAGTTCAAAGACAAGATAGGTGTGACCAACCCAGCTTGACCCTTCAAAGGGCTCCAATAGAAACCAGACGGCGCTGATTTCATTCGGGTTGATCTTTATAGTGTCATAGTTTTTGGCGGTCGGGCCGTCTTCATTCCAGCGCCAATTTCTGATCTGGCTAAGCTCTATTATTTCGCCCTTGCGTGTGACCTGCGGCGCAAGCGACAGGCTTTCAATCCAGTCGCGGTCCTGACGCGGGGTTTTCATGGTGAAGAAAATGGCAAACCCCAGAATGATGAAGCCGGTGAGCAGTCCCAGCCTTTGCCATAAAGCGGGATTGTGAAAAAATTCTATGACATTATCCATGGGGCGAAAGCCTAGCAGGGTTTGAAGGGGCTACCAAGAATGAGAGGTTTTGGCTTGTTTATATCTGATAGATTGTGCCTTTTGCCATCCTTCGAGACGCCGCCTTCGCGGGGGCAGGCCACGACCCTTCAAGCCCGACCGGGCGTCGGCGCCCATGCGCCGCGCTCGCCAATCGGCGAGCGTAACACCAAAAAGATGGAGCGGGTAACGGGAATCGAACCCGTAACTGGAGCTTGGGAAGCTCACGTGATACCTTTTCACCATACCCGCAAAAGGCCAGAGAGCCGCGAATATGCGTATCTGCCCCCTTGCCGTCAAGACGCTTTATTTTGCCCATCACCTTTTAGCGATTAACCCAGCCTGCCGCTTGGCAGAGCCTGCCGATAATGGCAAAATCGCCCGATGCTTGATATTCCACCCCCCAAATTTTCCGACCCCGATGTCACCGCCAAAGGCGAGGCCCGTGCCAGTGTCACCCTGAAAAAACTGGAAACCCTGTGGTTCAATACAGGAACCCTATGCAATATCACTTGCGAGAATTGCTATATATTGTCTTCGCCGACCAATGATCGGCTGGTCTATCTTGACGAAGACGATATCGCGCCTTTTCTTGCCGAGGCAAAGACCATGGGCACCCGGGAAATCGGCTTTACCGGTGGTGAACCCTATATGAACCCGGCCATGAACCGCTTGACGGAAATGGCCCTTGAGAGCGGGTTTGAGGTTTTGGTATTGACCAATGCCATGCGCCCCATGCGGCGACCCAAAGTGGAAGCGGGCCTGCTGGATTTGCGGGCGCGCTTTGGCGACCGGCTGACCATGCGGGTCAGCCTTGATCATTATTCGCAGGAACTACACGAAAAAGAGCGCGGGGCGGAAACTTATGAGCCAACCATGGAGGGGCTTGCCTGGTTGTCCGGTAATGGTTTCAAGCTGGCCGCTGCCGGGCGCACCTGTTGGGGGGAAGACGAAAGCGAGGCGCGGGCTGGATATGCGAGGCTTTTCAAGGAGCGCAGTATCAAAATTGATGCGAATGACCCGACGCAACTGGTGCTGTTTCCGGAAATGGATGAAGCTGGCGACCCGCCGGAAATTACCACCGCCTGCTGGGATATATTAGGCAAAGATCCGGCAGATATTATGTGTGCCAGCTCGCGCATGGTGGTAAAGCGCAAGGGCGAGGCGCGGGCTTCGGTCGCCGCCTGCACCCTATTGCCTTATGACAAGCAATTTGATCTTGGCACCGATCTTGAGGCCGCCTCCTGCGCGGTGAAACTCAACCATCCCCATTGCGCGGTTTTTTGCGTGCTTGGTGGTGGTTCCTGCTCGGTTTAGGCTGGCCTTATGAACAAGGACACGGATCCCCCCATGGCGCAGGCGCCACCCAAAACGCCGGATGCGCGTCTGTTCTCGCCATCTGCCGGACGCAATAAGGATTTTATTGCCGAGGTTTTTTGCAAGTTGATGGGCGATTGCCGGAATATTGTCGAGATTGCCGCAGGTAGCGGCGAACATGCGATTGTCATTTGCAAGGCCAATCCTGGTTTGCGCTATTTTCCTTCTGACCCCGACCCGCAATCACGACGCTCTATTGAGGCGTGGCGCTGTCATGAAAATATGCAAGAGCAGATTGCTGCCCCGGTTGATATTGACACGCGTCAGGAAAACTGGATTGAAGGCTTTGATAATATGGATGGCATTGTCTGTATCAATATGATTCACATTGCGCCCTTTGCTGCCTGTGAAGGGCTGTTCAAAGGGGCCGGAAAACTATTGCCGGCGGGGGGCAGATTATTTCTTTATGGGCCGTTCAAGCGGGAGGGGGAAACTGCGCCTTCCAATCTTGAGTTTGATCGCTCGCTGAAATCGCGCAATCCCGAATGGGGGGTGCGGGATATGGATCGCGAGCTTGTGCCTCTTGCGCGCGATAACGGTCTGGCGCTCACCGCTATTTGCTCCATGCCGGCCAATAATCATGTGTTGATTTTCAAGAAAGACTGATACCTATTCTTGCGCCTGCCGCATACAACAGGCATGGTCGACCTTATGGAAAAGGCTCGCGAAATATTGTCCGGCGCCAAGCGCATAGTTATCAAAACAGGCTCTGCTCTGTTAACCGATGAGCATGGGCGCTTGAACAAAGCCTGGCTTGATGCGCTGGCTGCCGATATTGCGGCCCTCATGGCCGAAGGCAAGGAGGTTATTCTGGTAGCCTCTGGTGCGGTGGCTTTGGGGCGTGTGGTCATGGAGCTTAAAACCCCTTTGAAACTGGAGCAAAAACAGGCCGCGGCAGCGCTTGGGCAAACCGCTTTGATGCAGGGATTTTGCGACAGTTTTGCCCGGCAGGAGCTGCATACAGCGCAACTTCTTTTGACGCTGGATGTTACGGAAAATCGCCGATCCTATTTGAACGCCCGCGCCACTATGGAGGCCTTGCTGGCGCAAAATGTCATCCCCGTCATCAACGAGAATGATACCATCGCCACGGCAGAATTGCGCTATGGGGATAATGATCGCCTTTCGGCCCATGTGGCGCAAATGGCCGGAGCGCATTTACTGATATTGCTATCTGATGTGGATGGTCTTTATAGCGCCGACCCGCGCCGGAACGCCGATGCAACGCATATTTCTCTGGTTGAAAAAATAACCCCCGATATTATGCGCCTTGGCGGTAAATCTTCTTCCCCTACGGGCTCTGGCGGCATGGCCACCAAGCTCGAAGCGGCCCGCATTGCCAATGCAGCCGGTTGTGCCACCATCATCACCAAGGGCACCCATGCCAATCCCATCGCAAATTTACAAAATGATAATCGCTTTACCTTGTTTTTACCCCAGGGCTCTCCTGCTTCGGCACGGCGGCAATGGATTGCCCATCGCCTCAAACCTTCCGGCACGCTCATGGTCGATGAAGGCGCAGCCAAAGCTTTACAAGCCAATAAAAGCCTGCTCGCCGCCGGGATTATCCAGTGCCAGGGAAATTTCCTGAAAGGCGATGCGGTACAGGTGGTAAATTCCGATGGGCGCGGAATTGCCCAAGGGCTGGTTAATCTTGATCGCAAAATTCTTGAAGATCATATTGGCAAAAGCGCCCGCAATACTGATTTTAACGGCATTGCCATTCACAAAAACAATCTTGTGCGCTTGGGAGAATAGACATGGTAACACCACAAGATATTTCTCTGAAGCAAATGGCGCAGGATTTGCGCCAAGCGGCACGCATGCTTGCCAGCGCTCCCACAGCACAAAAAAATAGAGCCATTCGCGCAACGGCCAAAGCCATCAGGGACAATGCCGCCTCTATTCTGGCGGCCAATGACAAGGATATGCTTGCCGCCCGCAAAAAGGGCCTTGAGGCCAGCAAGCTTGATCGCCTTGCTCTGGATGAGGGACGGCTTCAAGCCATGTGCGACGGGCTGGAGATTGTTGCCGCCCTGCCCGACCCTGTGGGACAAAGCATCAAATCATGGCAAACAGAAAATGGCTTACACTTTAATCAGATCAGAACCCCCATCGGGGTGCTGGCTATCATTTATGAAAGCCGCCCCAATGTGACCATTGATGCCGGGGCTTTATGTTTGAAATCCGGTAATGGGGTTTTGCTGCGCGGGGGATCGGAAAGCTTCCATTCCTCCCGCGCGCTCCATCTTTGCTTGCAGCAGGGCTTGGCGGTGGCCGGTTTACCGATTGAGGCGATTGCCATCATTCCCTCGACCAATCGCACGCTTGTGGGAGAGATTCTGACCGGGCTTGATGGCTTGATCGATGTGATTATTCCCCGTGGGGGCAAATCCCTGATTGCCCGCGTGCAGGCCGAAGCGCGTATTCCTGTGCTCGGGCATCTGGATGGCATTTGTCATATTTATGTGGATGAAAAAGCGGATCTTGAAAAGGCTGTTGCCATTACCGTCAATGCCAAAATGCGGCGTCCCGGCATTTGCGGGGCAGCGGAAACTTTATTGATCCACGAAAAAATTGCCCCCACCGCCTTGCCGCTCATCGCCAGGGCTTTAACGCAAGCGGGTTGCACCTTGCGCGGCTGTGAGCGGGCGCGCGCCATATATAAAGATATGGAAGCGGCGCAAGAAGAAGATTGGTCGCAAGAATATCTCGCCCCGATTATTTCGGTGAAAATCCTTGCCGACATTAAAGCGGCCATGGCCCATATCGCCCGATATGGCTCCGGCCATACGGAAAGCATTATTACGGAGAGCGAGGCAGGCGCTGAAGAATTTCTCAGCCAAGTCGATAGCGCCATTGTCATGCATAATGCTTCGACACAATTTGCCGATGGCGGCGAGTTTGGCTTTGGCTGCGAGATTGGTATCGCCACAAGCCGCCTCCATGCCCGTGGTCCGGTAGCGCTGGAAGGGCTGACCACTTATAAATACCAGATTCGTGGCGCGGGGCAGATTAGAGATTAGCTCTTGAAATGTTTGGACAGCTTCAGGCTCTGGCCCTGATAATTGGATTTGAGACCCTGACCATAAAGCGTTTCCGGCACGCCGATAAGGCGCTCATAAACAAGGCGGGCGACCAATTGTCCATGCTCCAGCATGAAGGGGGCGTCATGACCGCGCACTTCCAGCACCGCTTTTGAGCCAGCGCCGACCCCGAAGCCCGGATCGAAAAAGCCTGCATAATGGACCCGATATTCCCCCAATAAGGGGTCTATGGGCACCATTTCCGCCGCCAGATCTTCCGGGATTTTCAGCCATTCCCGCGAGGCGAGAATATAAAATTCATCAGGATCCAAAATCAAAGAGCCTTCTCGCGAAGCCTCGATCGGGCGCCAGAAATCATCGGGATCTAGAGCACCAATTTTATCAACATCAATCACCCCCGCATGGCGGCGCGCCACATAGCCGATGGTCTCTCCCGGCTTGCCTTGTAATTGCACGCTCAAGCCCAGCCCGCCGGAAAAATGGCCTTTACCATCGACGATTGGCATTTTCCGATGGATCCCGTGCAAATCTTCATCGCTGATAATGGCGCTGCCACGGCGCAGGCGCAATTGATTGAGCGAGGAGCCTTCACGCACCACAATGGAAAAGGTCCGCGGACTAATTTCCGCATAAAGCGGCCCGCAATAGCCCGCCGGTACGGTTTCAAAACTGGTGCCGCCATCAACGACGAGACGCACGAAAACATCAATCCGTCCGGTGGAGCTTTTGGGATTGGCCATGGCCCCTATATCTGCGGGCAGAGCCAAGCGCTCACGCAGCGGTACGAGATAGACGCAGCCCTTTTCCAGCACCGCACCATTTTGCAAATCCAGCTCGTGCATTTTCAGCCCGTCATCGAGGCGCTGCTCTACCTTGCGCCCGGGGCCGGCCAGAAATGAAGCGCGTATCCGCCATGCTTTATTACCCAAAGTGAGGTCAAGGCTGGAGGGCTGGATTTGCCGCGGCGCTAGATCGCTTGCGGGAATGATGACCCCTGCCGCAACTGCCCCGCGCAAGGCCTCGGCTGTAAAGACCCCGCTTTTGCGGGCAGCCAAATCCTGTGGCTTTGCCGCATTATTTTTGTGGCTTTTATGTTCCATTATGGTCATCAATGACGGCCCCATGGCCCCTTATGGTTTCTTTTTTGTGCAGCATATCCGTAAAAGGCGAAGTTAAGCGGATTTCTTACATTTATGACAGTTTTTTTTGTAGGAGGCTCTATTTTTGAAGGGGAAAATCGGGCAAAAGAGAGCCAGACAATGAAGCGACAAATGGGCCTGTCGCTGGATCAGGGGATTTTAGAGTTATGTATGAGTTAGAGACCAATGGTATTCTGATCAGTGTCGAGCCGGATTATCTCGACGACCAATCAGAGCCCGATGAACGTCATTTTGTCTGGGCCTATACGGTGCGTATCGATAATCGCTCCAGCGAAACCGTGCAATTGACCGCCCGCCACTGGCGCATCACCAATGGCGAAGGCAAGACGGAAATTGTCCATGGCGAAGGGGTGGTTGGCGAAAAACCGGTGCTCCATCCCGGCGAAGCCTTTGAATATACCTCCGGCGCGCCGCTTGATACGCCCACCGGCTTTATGTCCGGCAGCTATATGATGAAAACCGCGCGCGGCAAGGCCTTTGAAGTGACCATTCCCGCCTTTTCTCTCGACAGCCCCCATGCCAATTTGCGGGTGCATTAGGCCGCGAGCCCTGATATTAGGGAAGAGGCCGAAAATGCGGCCGGAAGCTTAGGGTCCAAACCCGATCATGATTGACTGGCGACCAGTTTTACTCGTTTTGGGGTTTTTCGTTTCCCTGCTCGGCATCGCCATGTTCCTGCCCATGCTGGCCGATCTTGGTCATGACAATGAGTGGCATCGCGATAATTGGAAGGCATTTGCGGTTTCCTCGGCTTTTTCCATTTTTATCGGTGCCGGCATGATGTTGGCCAATTGGGGGCGGGTTGAAACCCTGAACCTGCATCAGGGGTTTCTAATCTCCGGCCTGTCCTGGCTGGTACTTTCCGCCTTTGCCGCGCTGCCCTTTGTTCTGGGGGCCTATGAATTAAGCTGGACCGATGCGCTGTTTGAAGCGGTTTCCGGCATTACCACCACCGGCGCTACCGTGGTGACAGGGCTCGATGATGCGCCCTATGGGTTTTTGCTATGGCGCTCAATCCTGCAATGGTTTGGCGGGGTTGGCATTGTCATTATGGCGGTTGCGATTTTACCGATGTTGTCCATTGGCGGAATGCAATTATTCCGCATGCAAAGCAGCAATACCGGGGAACAGGCTTTTTCCGATACATCCAAAATCGCTCTTGCCCTGACCACACTTTATGTTTTTGTCACCATTATTTGCTTTATGACCTATTGGGGCATGGGGATGAATGCCTATGATGCCGTCAACCACGCCATGACCACCATCGCCACCGGCGGCTTTTCCACCAAGGATGCGTCTTTTGGCTATTTCCTCAATGACCCGAATATTACCGGGCCGGTTGATATGGTGGCGGTGTTTTTCATGATCCTCGCCTCCCTGCCCTTCGGGCTATATCTTCTGGCCATGCGCGGGCGGGTTAAGCCGCTTTTGAAGGACAGTCAGGTGCGTTTCTTTTTGGGGCTGGTGGCAATATTTACCGTCATCGTTCTCATCAATGTCTTTAGCCATTATAATAATCACCTGCCGACAGCCTTTCGTCACACTCTGTTCAATGTCATCTCGGTGATGACCGGCACCGGCTATGCCAGCGCCGATTATGGCCTGTGGGGGCCGTTTGCGGTGGGCCTGTTCTTTTGCATCATGTTTGTTGGCGGCTGCGCGGGCTCCACTTCTTGCGGGTTGAAGGTTTTTCGCTTTCAGGTGGTATTGGCCGCTTTGTGGACCTATGGCCGCCGTCTGGTCTATCCCAACGGGGTGTTTGTCGCCCATTATAATGGCAAGCCTTTGACCAATGATGTTTATATTTCGGTTTTGAATTTCTTTTTCATTTATTTCGCCACCTTTGCCACCACCGCTGTCATCTTGTCATTATTGCATCTTGATCCGGTGACCGCGCTTTCTGCGGCAGGTTCTGCGGTGGCCAATGTCGGACCGGGGCTTGGCGATATTGTCGGACCGGGGGGGACCTATCAGCCCCTGCCCGATGCCGCAAAATGGGTGTTATCGGTGGCCATGCTGTTGGGGCGGCTTGAATTTTTCACCCTGATTGTTCTTCTGACGCCGAGTTTCTGGCGCGGCTGATAAGGAGCTGAACCCATGTCCGGTTTGCGTTCAGTGCTTTTCATTCAAGGGGTGATGATCGGCTTTATCGGGCTGGCCATGATTTTTCCCATTATGGCCGATTGGTTGGCCAATGATGATTATGACCTGCCGGATCTTGCCGCATTTTCCCTCTCGGCAATCGTCAGCATGATCATTGGTGCAGGGCTTGCTTTTGCCAGTGGCGCAACCAAAGCGCCCTTATCCTTGCGGGATAATTTTCTTATCTCCGGCCTGTCCTGGATAACCATCAGCATCTTTGCCGCCCTGCCATTGATGGCGGGCAATTATCAACTCTCTTTTACAGACGCCATGTTCGAGGTCATCTCCGGCCTCACCACCACCGGGGCAACCGTGTTGAGCAATCTCGACACCGCCCCGCGCGGACTGCTCTTGTGGCGCTCCATCCTGCATTGGATTGGTGGCATTGGCATTATCCTGATGGCGATTGCCATCTTGCCAATGCTTTCCGTTGGCGGGATGCAATTATTCCGCTTGCAGTCTTCCGATACCGGCGACAAGATTTTCGCCGGGGCCTCGCAAATTGCTGCCGGTATTACGCTCGTCTATAGCGGATTGACGCTGATTTGTTTTCTATCCTATTGGGCCATGGGCATGGGTGCTTTTGATGCTATCAATCATGCCATGGCAACCGTAGCCACGGGCGGGTTTTCCACCCGGGACGCATCTTTTGGGTATTTCTTTGACAATCCGGATATTCACGGGCCGCTTTTAGAGGTCTCGAGCCTGTTCATGGTGTTGAGCGCCCTGCCCTTCGGGCTGTTTCTGTTGGCTTTGCGCGGTAATATATCGGCCTTGTGGCGCGACGGGCAGGTGCGGTTTTATCTTGCAATTATTTTTCTTGCGGTGCTGGCGCTCTATCTGGCGCTGCTTTTCAGCAACATCTATCCCGCCCTTGATGCAGCGCGCCTTGCTATGTTTAACGGTATTTCAGTTATAACCGGCACCGGCTTTGCGGTACGCGACTATAGTGCATGGGGGCCTTTTGCGGCCGGTCTTTTGTTCAGCCTTACCTTTATTGGCGGCTGTGCGGGGTCTGCCTCTTGCGGCTTGAAAGTATTCCGCTTTCAGATTGCCTTGAAAGCCTTGCATGAATTTGGGCGCAAGCTGGTCTATCCCCATAGCGTTGTTACCGAGAAATATAATGGTCGCCCGATAACCCCGGCGATTTATCGCTCGGTTCTGGTGTTCTTTTTTGTCTATTTCACGAGCTTTGCCACTATTGCCGTATTATTGAGCCTGTTTCATCTCGATCCGATTACCGCTCTTTCTGCGGCGGCGGCGAGTCTGGCTTGTGTTGGTCCCGGACTTGGGGAAATGGTTGGCCCCTCGGGCAATTATGCCAGCCTGCCCGATGGGGCCAAATGGGTGTTGGCTGGCGCCATGCTGTTGGGGCGGCTCGAATTTTTCACGCTTTTGGTTTTTTTGACCCCTGGCTTTTGGCGCAGCTAGAGCCTATTTTCGTTTTGATTGGATCAAAACCGGGCTCTAAGTCTTTGTTTTTGAGCACTTATGATTTGACGGGGAATTTATATTCTTCCCGGCAAAAGTCGCAAGTGACGGCGATATGGCCATCTTCAACCATGTCTTTGAGGTCATGATCCGAATAACGATCCAGAACGCCGGCAATTTTTTCCCGCGAACAGGTGCATTCAAACCCGATAGGGGTTTTATCAAATACCCGCACCCCGTCTTCATGGAACAGGCGATAGAGCAAATCCTCTGATGACAAAGAAGGATCGAGCAATTCATCTGCTGCGACTGTAGCCACAAAAGCCTCGGCTCGTGCCCAGGCCTCTTTATCCTCTTCCCTTTGCAATTCCGCTTCACCGCGATCGCGTGCGCCGCCCTCAGCCGGGATGAATTGCACCAGAATACCCCCGGCCCGCCAGCGCATGGCTTCTTGCCCCGGCAATGATAATTTGCCCACAGCCAGTTTTATCATTGTGGGGATTTGTTCTGATTGGGTGAAATATCTAATCGCCGCCTCGGACAGGGTTGCGCCCCTTAAATCGGTTATCCCCTGATAAAGATCGAAATCCGGGCCGCGATCAATACTCATACATAAATGCCCTTTGCCTAAAAGATGCAAGAATTCCGGTCCCTTGGCTTTGGCAATTTTGTCCTCTTTGCCATTGCTTATTTTGGCAGTGGCCCGCACAGCGCGATTGGTTGTGGCATAATCCGCGACAATCATCGAAACCGGACCATCCCCTTGCGCCTGCAGGATGAAGCGGCCATCAAACTTCAGCGCCGCCCCCAACATGGAAACCAGAGCGGCGGCCTCGCCCACCAGCATCGACAAAGGGTCCGGGAATTGATGGCGCGATAAAATCGTCTCCGCGACCCTATCCAGACAGACCACCTGCCCGCGAATAGCATGTTCGCCGACCTGAAACGGCAAAACATAATCGCGCATTTCCTGTTTTTGCTCAGACATAAAAATTTCTCGTCAGGATTTTAATTTATAGCCGGACCGGAAAAGGAAATAGCACAGCAGGCCACCCAAAGCCGTCAACACCAGAACGACCAAAGCGCCAAGCGCAATATTGCCATCAGAAACCCCGATAAAGCCATAGCGAAAGCCATCTATCAGATAAAAGATCGGATTGAAATGGGAGATGAAGGCCACCCATTCCGGCAGCCATGGGGCGTGGACCGAATAAAATGTTCCCGACAGGAAGGTCAGCGGCGTGATCACAAAATTTGAAATCAGGGCGAGCTGGTCAAATTTTTCTGCCCACATGCCGGCAACAACCCCGACCATGCCAAGCAGCAGGCTGGCAATCGTGGCAAAATAAATCACCGCCCATAATTGCATGACCTGCATGGGCTGGCCCGCCTGCCAAGTAAAAGCCGCTACCGTAAAGGCGGTTATGGTGCCGACCAGCAAGCCCCTTGTGGCAGCCCCCAGAACAAAAGCAATGGTCAGCTCTGCGGCCGACAAGGGCGGCATCAGAAAATCGACCAGCGAGCCCTGCACCTTGGCTATAATCAGCGAAGAGGAAGCATTTTGAAAAGCATTGGAACCAATCGCCATCATGATCAGGCCCGGGGGGAGAAAAGCAAAAAAGGAGACCCCGACCCCCTCCATGACAATCTCGCGGCCCGATGCCCCCCAGGCCCCCATAAACACCAGCAGGAAAAGCAGGGTTGAAATGATCGGCGCGACTACGGTTTGAAAGGCGACTTTGAGAAAGCGCTGCACCTCTTTTTGATAGAGCGTCCACAGGCCGAGCCAGTTGACCGCACCGAAACGACGCACGCCAAATTCAAAATCCGGTATCGGTCGATCTTCGGCCAATTTCGCGTTATCAGCTATTTGTGCCATTCTGTCGGGGGGTATTGGGGGATTTTGCATTCGTTTTTACTCTTGAAATCAGCCAATCATGCTTGAGGGCAAGGATATTCGGCGATAGTGGAACGCCAGATTTGGACCCACTCAAAGGCAAGGTCAAGGCGAGCACCCAATAGCCTTGCCTTTGCTTGCGCAAAATCGGCAAAGCCATTGATTTCCCGTTATAATTGCAAACCGGATTGGCACCGGCGATTGTGGAAATTGTCACTTTCTCCGCCCCAAAAAGGTTTTCAACAGGTGGAAAACCGGCCCTTCCCTTCTCTCGCCCGCTCGACGTAAAAGTGATTCAGGATGTAGTGGTTAAAAAATTATTGATAGCGCATATTGTGTTTCAATTTATTTTGGCTACTATATCTAGGAGGTGACACCGCCTTGCTCCCTATGTCTCACTATATATAGTGGGTACAACTCAAAATCGGGGACAGGGGGGCGGCACCTTTATCGGCTAAAAATATCAGGGGAGTGGCATATGGCCTGGACTGATGAACGCGTAGAGCTGTTGAAGAAATTATGGGCGGAAGGGCTGTCTGCCAGCCAGATCGCCACACGCATGGGGGGTGTTACCCGCAATGCCGTGATTGGCAAGGTCCATCGCCTTGGCCTATCGGGACGAGCGACACCCGCCAAACCGCAACGGGGCCGCATTGGCGCATTGGTTAGCGAGGCGGCCAAGACAGAAACCCGCGCACCGGAAGCCTTGCGCACGATTGCACAGGAGCCTGCTTTTTCAGAACCGCTGGTTTTGGCCACAGGCGACAAGACAACCGTGCCGACACTGAAAAACAATATGTGCAAATGGCCCATTGGTGATCCGTCTGCGGAGGATTTTCATTTTTGCGGCCAATCGGCGGCCACCGGAAAATCCTATTGCGCCTATCATGCGCGACTGGCTTTCCAGCCGGCACAAAAACGCGAGCGCCCATCAACGCAGCGCGCTTTGCCAATAGCGAGACGCCAGGCAGGTTAGAGCACTTCTGCGAAAAGTGGGTCCTTCGACAAGCTCAGGATGAGGCCGGTTTTCGGATAAGAAGTGCTCAAAAACAAAGACCTAGAGCCCGGTTTTGATTCAATCAAAACCAAAAAGGCTCTAGGGTTGATAAGGGTTTGAAGGGCGCTTCTTACAGTCCGGAAGCGATTACGCCCAGCGCCCTTCTGGTTCGCGGCGACGGCGAAAGGGCGCGCCCAGCAGGCCGAACAACAAGGAACCCGCCGTCCATAATCCGACAAAGCCCCCGACGGCGTAAATGCCGCCATCCATACTTGCCGGAATGGCCGGTTTAAATTCTTCCATCACCGAAACGGCAATATCTTTTTGATAGGATTTTGCAATCAGGACAGGCCGCATCAAATCCGAGGCTTGCTGCAATTCCTGCAAATGGGCGGAAAGAATTTCATAGCGGCTAATGGCATCCCCATAGGACGCACAAAGCGCGTCCAGCAGGCCGGTGGCCACTTCGCATTCATTCAAGGCGTTTTGTCTGGTATAGCCATATTTGGCGACATCGGCGTCAAAGCGCGCCACCATGGGCTTTAATTCGCTGACCCGGCCATTGAGGTTTTGCATATATTGCAAAGTAAAACCCGGCGCCTGTGAGCCCGCAAACGCCCCGGCAAGCGCCAAAATCATTGCTAGAAATTTCCCCATAACCAAACACCCCGTTTTAACAAAACACTTAAAAAAAACCATCCATTATGGTTTTGTTGCGGTTCAGTTTAACGAAGATTCCGGTGATGAAAAGGGGGTGGATTTATCAAGGAGATTCAAAGCCCAACGGGCCAATTCATCCATTTATGACGCCGCCTTGCTGGCGCAATCCTTACAAAGGGTCGCATAAGGAACAGCCTCCAGTCTCGCTTGTGATATATCACCACCGCAGGCAAGGCAGACACCGTAAGAGCCATTTTCAATCCGTGCCAGAGCTTCGCGAATAAGGTGTAATTCCCGCGCCGCTGATTGACCAAGCCCTTCCAAGACCTCGTCCTGCTCGCGCTCTATAGCCTGATCGGAAAAATCCTTTGTATGCGGATTATCAAGCAGATCTTCCACCTCATCCAGTCTGGCACCAAGCTCTTTGGCACGGGTTGTAAGCTTTTTCTTGAAATGGGCAAGATCAATCATGGCTTGGCTCCGTGTTTGAAATATATCTTATAGCTTGCAAATAGGAATGGTTTTGACCTGCATCAAGCCGGAAAAGGCCGAAATAATCGGGTGTTTAGGGTCTGTGCCCTTTTCTTCTTTCGCCCCTCGCGTATAAAGAAGCGATAAAGGGAAAATGGAATTTATGCGTGACAATCTTCTAAAAGACATCTGGTATTTTGCAGCCTTTGCCCGCGATATAAAGCCAGGAAAAATGCAAAGGATTTTCATTTGCGCAGAGCCGATTGTTTTAGGGCGCACCCAAAAAGGCGATGTTTTTGCTTTGCGCGATGTCTGCCCCCATCGGGCAGCCATGCTGTCAACCGGGCGTCAGGTGGAAGAAGATGATGGCAGTGTCTCGGTGGAGTGCCCCTATCATGGCTGGCGCATGGGGGTTGCAACCGGTGGATGCAAACATATTCCCGCGCTGGTGGAAGATTCAAAATTTCAATATCAGCGCCTTGGAACACCGGCCTTTCCGGTGGCTGAAGTCAAAGGCACGATCTGGATTTATATGCCCGAAGACCCCAAACGTTTTGACGGCAAGCCCGCATTGCCACCGCCCACACTTGCCAATGCGGTCTGTGATGCCCCGAAAATGACCGTCGTCGCCGAAGCGCAAGGCCCCTATGATGAAACCGTGATTGGTTTGGTCGACCCGGCCCACACGACTTTTGTCCATCAGCAATGGTTTTGGCGACGGCCCAAAGATGCCAAGGAAAAGATCAAACATTATGAGCCGTCCGCGCTTGGCTTTCGCATGAAGGCCCATCCGCCTTCGGCCAATGCCCGCGCCTACAAGCTGATTGGCGGAGCGCTGACAACGGAAATCGAATTTGCCCTGCCGGGCCTGCGCTATGAGACCATTCGCAATGAAAAGCACACGATTTTAAGCTTCACAGCAATAACGCCCCATGAAAACGGCCATAGCTCTATCAATCATATGGTCTATTGGGACATGCCTTTCATGTCTGTGATCAAACCATTTATATATCCCCTCGCTATGCGTTTTCTCGGACAGGATGGCAAGATTTTGAGCGAGCAGAATGAAAACCTCAAACGCTTTGATCACAAGATGAAATATGTGGAAGATGCCGACCGGCTCGCCGGTTGGTATATGCAGACTAAGCAGGCTTACCGTCAGGCCCGCGAGCAGGATCAGCCCTTTGTGAACCCGATTGAAGAAGCGACTTTGCGCTGGCGGACTTGAAATATTGTCTGGCAATGTTCACGGTCAGCCACAACAGGCCAAGGGTGAGCGCAAAACCGATTTGCAGCGGCACCATGGGCTGGATGGCGGGCAGATACAACACTAATGGCCAGGCCAATATCAGAAATCCTCTGGCTTTGCTGTCGAAGCGATATTGCATCAGCACCATGACCGGCAATAAAAGCGCAACCATTTCATAATAATAGCCATAGGGAGGCACCAGCAGGCTGGCGGGGATGGTGATGGCGGCCTTGATGGCGAGGGGTAATTCTTTTTGCCGCCATAAAAACAAGGTAAGCAGAACCAGAAGCGCTACAAATATGAGATGCGCAATCATGGCAATATTCGCCGGAACCCCTGCATGGCCAAGAGCCGAATAAAGCGAGATCATTCTGGCGAAAGGATAAAGCCCCCCTTGGGCCGCGACATTTTCGCCAACCCGTTGCAGGCTTTCCAGAAAAGCGCCCCAGGTCTCAAAGCCAAAAAACAGGCTTGCCAATGCCGCAAGGGCAAG
>JALSJA010000200.1 GCA_026989615.1 Parvularculaceae bacterium
GCCAGGGCCGGTATTTTGTCAATTATTGATGGCCGACGAAATTAATCGCGCCAGCCCGCGCACCCAGTCAGCCCTGTTGCAGGCCATGCAGGAGCATCATGTCACCATTGCCGGAGAGCGCCGCGATCTGCCGGAGCCTTTTCATGTTCTGGCAACCCAGAACCCGATCGAGCAAGAGGGCACTTATCCCCTGCCCGAAGCACAGCTTGATCGTTTTCTCATGCAGATCAATGTCGATTACCCGAGCGAAGCGGCCGAGCGGCGAATGCTGGCGGCCACCACCGGCAGCACCAAGCATAAAGTCACTGCGGTGATGAATGCCGAAGATTTGCGCGATGTGCAAAGCTTTGTCCGCAAAATGCCTATTGGTGAAGCACTGGTGGATAGAATATTGTCGCTGGTGCGCTCGGCAAGGCCGGGCATTGTCGATAATGATGAAACCGCGCTGATTGCCTGGGGGCCGGGTCCACGAGCAACCCAGGCGCTTTCTTTATGTGTTCGCGCCCGTGCGCTCATTGATGGTCGACCCGCGCCAAGCATGGAAGATGTCGAAGCGCTGGCTTTGCCGGTATTGCGCCACCGCATGGCATTGACCTTCACCGCCCGCGCCGAAGGCCATACCACCGACAGCCTTATCACCAGCCTCTTGGAGAAAAACTAGCCAATCATGGCCGCCACTTCTTCGATAAAATCTTCGCAACAAGCCCTTAACCTGCAAGCCAGAGGCGAGCAGGAGGCGGCGCGGCTGCCGGCCCTGCTGCTGGCGGCAGAAAAGATCGCCGGCACGCTGATGCTCGGCCTGCATGGTCGCCATCGCGCCGGGCCCGGGGAGACCTTCTGGCAATACCGCCCCTATGATGTCAGCGATGATCGCAAAATGATTGACTGGCGCCAATCAGCGCGCTCCCCTTCAAGGCTTTATATCCGCCAGACCGAATGGGAATCTGCCGATATTGTCTATATCTGGACCGCTTGCGGCAATGGCTTTGATTTTCACTATAATGACGCCCTGCCGGAAAAGCAGCAACGCGCCGAGCTAATCGCCGCCGCTCTGGCCATCCTTTTAAATCGCGCCGGGGAGCGCATTGGCCTGCTCGATGAAAAACATGGGGGGCCGCCGCTTAGTGGCCGCGATGCGCCGCAACGTTTTGTGACCCGCCTTATTCAGCGCGAAGAAAATACCGGCAAAAGCCCGCCACCCCTGCCACAGACCAGACAAAAAGTGCAGGCGGTTTATCTCGGCGATTTTTATCAACCTCTCGACCGGCTGGCCGACTGGATTCGCAAAGGATCGGCCCAAGGCATACGCGGCACGCTGATGCAGATTTGTGATCCGAGCGAAGAAGATTTCCCGTTTGAAGGCCGCCTTGCTTTTTATCAATCACCCGATGAAGCGCCATTGGTTTTTGGCAATGCCGCCGCAAGCCGGGAGCGCTATCAGCAGCGCTTTGCCGCCCATCGCCAGACCCTTGCGGAAATTTGTCGCCGCCATGGCTGGCGCTTTTTGCATCACCGCACATCCTCCCCTTCTCTTGAAGCCTTGCTGGCCCTGCATAATATATTGGCGGGAGAGCGCTAAATGGGGCCATTGACCGCATTTTTTCCCGCTTTAAGCTTTACCCAGCCTGCCATATTGCTGGGGCTGCTCGCCTTGCCGGCTTTATATTTTTTGCTGCGCCTCGTGCCTCCGCCGCCAAGGAGTCTACGCTTTGGGGGCCTGTTCTTTTTGCGCGGCCTTAAAGATGACAGCACCACGCCAGCCCATGCCCCATGGTGGCTATTGCTCTTGCGCCTTGCGATTATGGCCCTGATCCTGATCGGCCTTGCGGGGCCAATCCTCAATAAACCCGACCCTATGACCGGGAGTGAACCTGTTCTCTTTGTGGTGGATAATAGCTGGCCCGCCGCCGCCCGATGGGAATTGCGCCGCGATACTCTGGTTTCTGCGGCCGAAGCCCTGCGCGGCCAGAACCGCCTGATCTTTGCCATGACCACCGCGCCAGTGCCGACACGGCTTGAAGACGCGCAGCTTGTGGGACCGCTCAGCCCCGATGAATTACGCAAATGGGCGCGCAGCCTCGAGCCCACCCCCTTTCCGCCGGACCACAAAGCAGGCCTTGCCCGTCTGCAACGTCTTGCTCCCTTGTTACAAGGTGCCCCCGCGCAAATTCACTGGCTGTCCGATGGGGTTCTCGTCACCCATAAAGATGCAACACCGGAATCGCCCCTATGGCGTTTTGTCAATCGCCTGACCGAACTTGGTGCGGTAGTCCAATGGCAAAGTGATGATCCGGTTTTCTCCCTCCATCCTTTCACCGCCAAAGGTGACAGCCTCTCTTTGACTTTACGCTCCACCCAGGCTTTGGCCGATGATTTTTCCACTACGCTAAAAGTCACGGCGCAAAATGGCCGTGAGCTTTTATCGGTCCCCGTCACCCTCCCCGCCGGTGAACGCGAAACCGAAATCCCGATCTCGCTGCCTTTTTCCCTGCGCAATGAAATCGCCACAGCGCGGCTACAAGCCAATCATTCGGCCGGCACTGTGCAATTGGCTGATGCTTCCACAAGGCGCGTCAAAATTGGGCTGGTTGAACGCAGCGCCAATAATCAGGGCAGCCTGCTGGATGGCGCAACCTATCTACAGCAGGCCCTTGCCCCCTATGCCAGCCTGCTAAATGGCGATGTGGCTGATCTGATCGACAGGCAGGTCGGGCTGATCATTCTCGATGATATTGGCCGCATGCGTGACAGCGATGTGGCACTGCTGGAAACATGGGTCAGCAATGGTGGTATTCTTTTGCGCTTTGCAGGCCCGAACATGGCCGATGCCATTGGCGATAAAGGCGGCAGTTTGCCGCTCACCCCCGGGCGATTGCGCTTTGGCGGGCGCGCTTTTGGTGGCGCGCTTACATGGGAACAACCCCAAAACCTCACGCAATTCACAAAGGAAAGTCCGTTTGCAGATTTAACCGTGCCCGAAGATATTATTGTGCGACGACAAATTCTGACCGACCCTTTGCCCGATCGCGGCTTTCAAAGCTGGGCTTTGCTGGCTGACGGCACACCTTTGATTACAGCGCAACCCGGTGGCAAGGGCCTGCTTATCCTGTTTCATGTGGCAACCACTCCCGATTGGTCGGACCTGCCAATCTCCGGCGGTTTTGTGATGATGCTACGGCGTATTTTAACCCTGCCGGAACAGGGGCTCGCCAGCCTTGACCCCGAAGCGAGCTTTGCCCCTTTGCGTATCATCAATGGTTATGGTGGCTTTGACGCCCCGGCCAGTGCCCTAAAGCCAATTTCCTTTGCCAATTTGCAAAAGCCTGCAACCCCCGAAACACCCCCGGGATTTTATGGCAATCCCGATGCTCCCATCGCCCTCAACGCCATTGGCCCGCAGATGACCATCAGCCCACTCAGCACCAAAGCGATTGCCGGTTTTGTGCCGCAACGCCCTTATCAATCCGAGCCTGCAAAGGCTCTGGCGGTATTTTTTCTGGTCACCGCTTTTTTTCTGGCGCTTATTGATAGTGTTCTGGCCCTTTGGTTGCGCGGCCTGCTGCCAAATTTGAAAAAGCTGACCCCTATTGCTGTTATGGTTCTGGCTTTTTCTCTGATAGCATCCACACCAAGTCAAGCGCAGGAACTACCTCCCATTGACGCCAAGACCATGGCAGCGGCCTTGCAGACCCGCCTTGCCTATATCGATACCGGAGATAGTGAAACCGATCGCATCACCCGCGCCGGCCTCACCACGCTCAGCACTTATCTCTATCGCCGCACGGCTCTTGAACCGGCATCTCCCGTAGCGATTGATCTCGAAAGAGATGATCTTTCTGTCTATCCCCTGCTGTATTGGGTAATTTCAGAAGACACCAGCCCACCTTCCGATTATGCCCTCGGCGCCCTTGAAGAATTTATGAATGGCGGCGGACTCTTGATCATTGATACCCGCGATGGCGATGTTGCTTCGGCCACAAGACAAACCCCGGCGGGGGAAGCCATGCGGCGCATTTTGTCGCGCATCAATATTCCGCCTTTGGAGCCATTGCCTGCTGGCCATGTGCTCGGGCGTTCTTTTTACCTGCTTGATGATTTGCCGGGGCGTAATGAGGGCGGCACAGTATGGGTAAAGGCCGCTTCAGCCTTGCCCGGACAGAATGACGGGGTGACACCAATCATCATTGGCGGGCGCGATTGGGCCGGAGCCTGGGCCCTTGATAATAATAATGTGCCCTATCTGCTGATGGGCACGGGCGGTATTGCCAAGCGCGAATATGCCTTTCGCAGTGGCATCAACATGGTGATGGTAGCGCTTACGGGCTCCTATAAAATCGACCAACTTCACGTCAACACTTTGCTGGAGCAATTGGGTCAGGAGGGAAATGGTCCTCAACCCTTCGCCCCTGAAGGGGGGCGACCATGAACGCCCTCACCTTCGCTCCGCTTATCGGGCCGTTTTGGCTTATAACCTTTGGAGTTATTGCCCTTATCATTGGGCTCTATTCTGTATGGCGCGCGCCCTTGGCCGGCCTGCTGCGCCTGATCAGCTTTTTTACCCTACTGGCCCTTATTGCCAATCCTTCCATTCGCCATGAAGAGCGCACACAAGAACCCGATATTGTACTTATTATCAGCGATGAAAGCGGATCCCAACAAATTGATGATCGCCAGCCAGTCAGCGATGCAGCACTGCTACAGATCGAGCAACGGCTTGATATTCTTCCCGACACACAAAGAAGAGTTTTCCGCATTACCGGAGAAGAAGAAACCCGCCTTGGGGAGGCTTTGCGTCTTGGCCTGTCGGATATTCCCCGTGGGCAGCTTGCCGGTATCATCATCATTTCTGATGGCCGGGCGGCCGATAAAATTCCCACAGCGGCGGAGCTTGGTCTGGAAGCTCCGGTGCATCTGTTTCTCACCGGGCGCGAGGATGAAATTGATCGGCGTATCGAAATTGTTTCCGCCCCGCGCTATGGCATTGTCCGTGAAACCGCCTCGATAGTCTTGCGGATTGAAGATGAAGGCATAGAGGGGGTGCCGGCCATTGCCATATTGCGCTTTAACGGTCGGGAGGTTGCGCGCCAGCAGGTGGCCATTGGCGAAGATCTGACCTTGAATGTGCCATTGGAAACCCCGGGCAAAGCCATCATTGATGTCGAGATTTCCGGCGTTGAAGGCGAGCTGACCACCCGCAATAATCGGGTGCTTATCCCGATCTCTGTCATTCGCGATCGCTTGCGGGTATTGCTGGTTTCCGGCGAGCCTCATGCGGGAGAGCGGGTCTGGCGCAATCTCTTGAAAAGTGATCCGGCCGTCGACCTTGTACATTTTACGATCTTGAAACCCTATGAAAAGGAACAGGGCGCCGCGCCATCGGAACTGGCGCTTATTCCTTTCCCGGAAAATGATTTATTCCTGCGTAAACTGCCCAATTTCGACGTGCTGATTTTTGACCGCTATACCTATCGTCAGGTTTTAAACAATGTCCATTTCGATGCCATTTCAACCTATGTGCGCAATGGCGGTGCCGTTTTAATCGCCGCAGGGCCGGAATTTGGCGAGGTTGATGGCCTCGCCTCCGGACGCAATCTTGCCCATATTCTGGCCGCCCTGCCCGATGGCCAGCAAGTCATCGAGCAAGTTTTTTTGCCGGAAATAACCGAGCAGGGACAACGCCACCCCGTAACCCATGGGCTTGATGATTATGGTCTATGGGGGCGCTGGCTGCGCATTGTGCCGACCAAAGTCACCAAAGGCGATATTCTCATGCGCGGGGCCGAGGGCGCGCCTTTGCTGGTGGTTTCACGCATCGACAAGGGCCGGGTTGGCATGTTGTTGTCAGACCATGTCTGGCTCTGGGCCAGGGGCTTTGATGGTGGCGGACCCCATAGAGAATTTCTGCGCCGCCTTGTCCATTGGCTGATGAAAGAACCGCAATTGGAAGAAGAGGCGTTGATTTTGGAAGGCGAAACAAATGGGGATGGCGGCGTTGTCATTATCACCCGCCGCACGATGGAAGAGAGCGCCCCGCCAGTGCGGCTTATTGCGCCCGATGGATCCAGCCGCATGATTACCCTGGAAGAACAGGCAGACGGCTTGTGGCAAACAAGCCTCAATGTCGATAGCACAGGATTTTATGAGGCCTATACGCCGGCGCCGCAAAATAATGACCGCAATGAACCCGCGCCGGAATTATACGCCGTTGCCGCGATTGGCCTGCAGGCCCCGCCGGAATTTTCCATTGTCAGCCAAAGCACCAAAGCCCTCACGCCTTTAATCGACGCAACAGGTGGTGGCATCTATTCCATTCGCAATGGCAAGGAGGCTGAAATTCCGGTTTTGCGCAAAACAGATCCGGACCTTGCCATGGCCGCCAAGGCCAATCGGCCTGAAAGCCGCAATGGTGGCGGCGCATCATGGGCCGGGCTTGCCCGCCGTCAGGCCTCCTCTCTTGACCGCATCTCGCTTGCGCCAATTTGGCCCATATGGGTTTGGGCCTTGATTTGCTTGGGCTTTTTGACACTTGTCTGGGTCGTGGAAGGGCGGCGGCGTTAACAGGCTGTCAACCAAAGGGGTTGTAAAATGGCGATCTCGGGGAAGTTGAAATTTAATCGGAATCAAGTGCTACCCATGTTCCTATCGCGCAAAAAAAATACGGATGACAATTCGCCCCCGAGCGAAGAAGAAATATTGTCGCAATCCTTGAACAAGTCCCTGTCACGGGTTTTGCAAAATCCGCTGAAACAAGGGCCGGTTGAAGATGGCACAGCGCGCGCAGAAATTATCCACGCCCTTGGAGTTTTGGAAACGGCCTTTTTTACCATTGATCGGGTCAAGGAATTAACATTGGAAGCCTGCCATATCGCCTTGAAGGCGTCGAGCAATGACGATCTTGGCAATCGCGCTTTACTGGCCGAACGCTATGATGAGGTGCGCCAATCCATCGATATGGCCATTGAAGAAACCGAAGGTCCGGCCAAAGCTTTGCTCGGGGAAGAAAAATCGGATTTGATTCTGGCCCTCTCGGGGCGCAGCAATTACACAATTCCGGCTGTGCGCCTTGATTGCGACAAGGCAGGATTAAACCTGACCCCGCCTATTACAGGCTTTTCGGAAACCGAAGAGATCAGCGCCATATTGCGCAGTCTCGACAAGGCCTTGGAAAAAATTGACCGCGCATCGCATATGCTGATGAAAGATGCCCAATATTTAACAACAAAAATATCTTCCCTCGATGCATGATTTTCTCTAATCTGACAGACGCCTGAAGGGGGGGCGTTGATTAAAGGATACCCCCATGCGTTTTTTTATTGCCATTATAGCCCTCCCCTTTTTATTATCCTCCTGCATTGTTGCCGGCGCGGTTAATGTCGCTGGCGAAGTGGTTGAAACCGGCGTTGAGGTTACCGGGACCACCGTGGCAACGGGCGCAAAAGTAACCGGCGCCGTTATTGGCGGCACGGTGGATGCGATTATCCCTGGCGACCAATCCGGTAAAAAGAAATCCGACAAAGACGATAAAAAATAAGCGCCTGCTACCAAGGCAAAGCAGTTAACAGGGGTTTAACCCTTTGCCGCCATGGATATAGCATGGCCAAAACCCTTGGAATTGAAGCTTTAACAACAGAATTTCTCGCCTTTTTGCGCGACCAGAAGCGCTATAGCCCCCATACATTGCGCAATTATCAGGCGGGTCTTGCGCGCTTTCAGGATTTTTTGCAGGACCATCGTCACGGCCCTCTTAATCTCGAAACTTTATCGCAATTAGCGATGCGGGATTTTCGTGCCTTTCTCAGCTTTCGCAAAGGTGACGATGTCAGTGCAGCCAGCCTGCGCCTTGACCTTTCGGCCCTGAAAAGCTTTTTCAAATATCTCGCCAAAAATCATAACTTGTCGAACACAGCCCTTGCCGCCATTCGTGCCCCAAAACGCGCCCAGCGCCTGCCGCGCCCTATCGCCCATCACGATATTGAGGCATTAATGGATGTGGCACAGACAAGCAAAAGCAAACACAAATGGCAAAAACAGCGCGATATTGCTCTTTTCACCCTGCTATACGGGGCAGGCCTGCGCATCAGTGAAGCCTTGGGGTTTTGCTGGCAGGATGATTTCACCGCTGACGCCATCACTATTACCGGCAAAGGGAACAAGCAACGCATTGTCCCGCTATTGCCTGTGGTGCGACAAGCCATCAGCGCCTATCGCATCGCCCTGTCCGAAGACAGGCGAGCCCGGATCTTTCCGGAAATCTGGCACAACGAAAAAAATACCGGGGCAAAACCACCTTTGTTTTTCTCCGTCCGGGGCAAGGCTCTCGCCCCCCGTCAGGCGCAACAGGCGATGGAAAAATATCGCGTCAGGCTCGGCCTGCCGGACAGCGCCACCCCCCATGCCCTGCGCCATTCCTTTGCCACCCAATTACTGGCCAAGGGCGGCGATTTGCGCGCGGTACAGGAATTGCTCGGTCACACATCCTTGGCCGCGACCCAGCGATATACAAAAATTGACGCAGAAGCCCTGATGACCAGTTATAAAAACGCCCATCCCCGCGCCCGAAGCGCTTGAGGCCGATTACTCTGGCAGGCGATTACCATAGCGATCATGGGGTTCCACCAGACCATGCGGGTCCTGATGGACCATAATATCCGCGCCGGGAAACTCTTTCAGCAAGGCCAATTCAACCCGGTCGGCCACTATATGGGCCTCATCAAGGCGCATTTGCGGGTCCAGTTCCAGATGAAACAGAATAAACACGCGACTGCCAGCCTTGCGGGTGCGCAAAGCGTGCAAACCGCGCACATCTTCATCGGCCAGAACAATGGCGCGAATCTGTTCCCGCTTGGACGGTGACAATTCTTCATCCATTAATTGTGGTATCGCCTTGCGCACAATCGAATAAGCCGCGTGGAGCAAAAATATCCCCGCCACGGCGCCGGCAATCGCATCCGCGCGCAGCCAGCCAAATTGAATCGATAGATAAATCGCGATAATCCCACCAAAATTGGCGAGAATGTCACCAATATAATGCGCCCTGTCGCCTTCAATGACGAGGCTATCAGATTTGCGCATGGCATAGGATTGAAAGGCGACGAGCCCCCCGGACAAAACAAGCGATAACACCATCGCCCCAAGGGCCAGCTCGCCCTGATGCAATGGCTCCGGTGCGATGAACCGTCTTACACTTTCAACCAGAACAAAAACCGCTGAAGCCGTGATGATAACAACCTGCAGGGCGCTCGCCACCGGCTCGGCCTTGTCATGGCCAAAACGATGATCCTGATCGGCCGGTGCCGAGGCATATCGCACCGCTCCAAAAGCAATCATGCTGCCCAGTAAATCAAGCCCGGAATCTGCCAGCGATCCAAGCACGGTTGCGGAGCCGGTCACCAGCCAGGCGATAAATTTGGTCAATATCAGTGTCGAAGCGGTGGCAACCGCAATTAAAGTCGCCGCTTTGGCCCAACCTTGTGGACGAGCGGGTGCAACACCGGAGCTATCGGGAGAGGAACCATGCATGGCATAGAGGAATAGTCGAGCCGCCAAGCTCTGTCAAAGAATGCGTTTCAGGAATCATTCGCAGGGATGAGGGCCAATAGATGCTTTACTCCCACGACCCCAGCAAAAACCCCGGCTGCGTACCCAATATTTTGTCATCAATCTCGCCAATCGCCTCATGGCTCTTATCATCATAATCGATATGTTTCAGGACATGGCGAATGAGATTGAGCCGCCCGCGGCGTTTATCATTATAACGCAATATGGTCCAAGGGGCAGCTTTGGTGTGGGTCGCCTGCAATGTCTTATTGCGGGCGCGGGTATAGTCATCCCATTTGCCAAGGGCCGCATGGTCGATGGGGGATAATTTCCAATGCTTCAGCGGATTATGGCGACGGTCATGAAACCGCTTCAACTGCATTTCCTGCCCGATATTGAGCCAGAACTTGAACAGGTGAAGCCCCTCTTCTACCAACATATCTTCAAATCGCGGGGCTTCACGCAGGAATTGCGCATTTTCTTCCGGCGTGCAAAAGCCCATCACCGGCTCAACCCCGCCGCGATTATACCAAGACCGGTCAAACAGCACCATCTCGCCGGCGGTTGGCAAATGGCAAATATAGCGCTGGAAATACCATTGCCCGCGCTCGCGATCATTGGGCTTGGGCAGGGCCACTATACGGGCATAACGCGGGTTTTGGTAACGGGTCACCGCCTTGATGCTGCCACCCTTACCAGCCGCGTCCCGGCCTTCAAATACCAGAATGATCCGCTCGCCGGTTTCCTGTAGCCAGGCCTGCATTTTGACCAGCTCTATCTGCAAAAGCTCAAGCTGGTCCTCATAATCATCCCAATCCATCTTGTCCTTATAGGGATAATTGCTGGACGCCATGGCCGCATCTTTTACCCAATCGGGCAATTTCGGGTCATCCAGATCAAAGACGCGCTCTTCACCGGAAACCGAAATCGTTACCGGTTCGAATTTCATATCACCACTCTTCATTCTTATGCCCCTGATCTGCCTTGGCGATGTCATCTTTCTGGATGACTGAAACGCTATTTAGCAAAATCATTTCTTTTGGAAATTCCTCAAACTGATCCTTCTCGATAATCTCTACCGCGCCAATGGCATCCGCCACATCCATGCCGCCGACAACCTCGCCAAAAACCGTATAGCCCCAATTCTTGGGCAAGATCTTATTGCGAAAGTCGAGATGGGTATTGTCAATCAGATTGATAAAAAACTGGCTATGGGCGCTATGGGGATCACTTTGGCGCGCCATGGCGATTGTGCCCCGCAGATTTTTCAATCCATTATCGGCTTCGCTTTCGATCGCATCATGTTTGGGGCGGCCGAACAAATATTTGTTATAGCCCCCCGATTGAATAAGCACACCCGGCACCACCCGATGAAACACCATGCCATTATAATAGCCTTCTTTTGTGTAGGTAAGAAAATTTTCAACACTTGTCGGTGCTTTGGTTTTATTCAAGGCAATGTCAATATTGCCCTTGCTTGTTTCCAGGCGCACATAAATTATCTCATCTTGCGCCGATAGTTGTGAGGGCTGGGCCAATGATGGCACAACGAAAAAAATCGCCGCGATAAAACTTGCAAAAATATTTTTCATGATCTTCCCCGCTCTTTGCCAAACCGCATTGCATTCAAATGATCCAGCAATCTATTGGTCGACGCATCATAGGCGCTGGCTTTGGGTTTTGTCTCTCCCGAAACACTTATTTCCGGCAATATAGCGCCCGCCATCTGCTTGCCAAGCTCAACCCCCCATTGGTCAAAAGAATTGATCTGCCAGATAACCCCTTGGGTAAAGATTTTATGCTCATAAAGGGCAATGAGCGCCCCTAAAATTTGCGGCGTCAATGTCTCAAAAATAATGGCATTGCTGGGACGGTTGCCCGGAAACACCCGGTGTGGCGCGATTTTTTCAATATCATCTTCAGCCACCCCCATCTGCTTCATCTCTGCCTTTACTTCCGCCAAGGTCTTGCCCTGCATCAGCGCCTGTGGCTGGGCAAGAAAATTGGCCAGCAATTTTGCATGATGGTCGCCTATCTCATAATGGGAGCAAGCCGGTGCAATGAAATCAGCCGAAACAATATCCGTGCCCTGATGCAACATTTGATAAAAAGCATGTTGGCCATTGGTGCCCGGCTCTCCAAAAATAACCGGACAGGTTTCACCGACAACATTGGTGCCATCCAATTTCACCGACTTTCCATTGGATTCCATTTCCGCCTGCTGCAAAAAGGCCGGAAAGCGATGCAGACTCTGATCATAGGGCAATATGGCATGGGCACTTACACCCAGAATATTGCGGTTCCAGATACCCATAAGCGCCAATAGAACGGGTAGATTATCGTCCATGGGCGTTTGCTGGAAGTGGCGGTCCATATCATGGGCGCCAGCCAGTAATTTTTCAAAATTGTCATAGCCAATAGTGAGCGCTATGGACAAGCCGATGGCCGACCACAAGGAATAGCGCCCGCCAACCCAATCCCAGAACCGGAACATATTATCGGCATCTATGCCAAAAGCTGAAACCGCTTCGAGATTGGTGGATAATGCCACAAAATGCTTGGCAATGTCTGCGTCACTGTGGCCCTGCTGCAAAAACCATTGCCGGGCGCTTTGCGCATTACGCATGGTCTCCTGTGTGGTAAATGTCTTGGACGCTATCAAAAACAACGTTGTTTCAGGATCAATCTGTCGCAACACGCCGGCCAAATCCGCGCCATCTACATTGGATACAAAAAACACCCGCTGGCCTTCGCGCCAATAGGGCTTCAAGGCGTCACACACCATAGCAGGCCCGAGATCCGATCCGCCAATGCCGATATTGACAATCGTCGTCAGTTTTTTACCGGTTGCACCGACCCGCTTGCCAGCCTGAATATCCGCGCAAAAGCTCTTCATCCTGGCGCGTTCGGCCAAGACCAAAGGCATGACATCCTTGCCATCGACCTTATAAATATGTTCGCGATGGTCACGCAGCGCCATATGCAATACGGCACGATTTTCTGTTATGTTTATTTTTTCTCCCGCAAAAAGCGCCGCACGTTTTTGCTCAAATCTTGCGGCTCTAGCCAAAGCCAATAAATGACCCATGGTTTCCGGCAGGATGCGATTTTTTGAATAATCAAGCGTCAGGCCTGCCCCCTCGCGCCAAAATTGCTGGGCACGCTCCGGATCTTTGGCAAACAGATCACGCATATGCAATGGCGCAATGTCAGCCCCATGGGTTTGCAAGACCTGCCAGCTTTTCTCTATCGCAATATCACTCACCAGAAAATCCCTTCAACAAGCGCTCACCCTGCCCTTATTTGCCCGTCTATCAAAGCGCCGCAAAAGTCTTTTTCATCAAATCAATCGACAATATTTGCGGCAGAATTTGCGGCTCTTTCGCCCCCGGAGCGTAATAGACATAAAGCGGCACACCGGAACGGCCATAGGATTCGAGAGCGCGGGTTATTTCCGGGTCATAGGAGGTCCAGTCCGCCACCAGAAATGCAATGCTTTTATCCTTAAACAATTGGACAATTTCACGGCGGTTTAGAACGGTAACCTCATTGACCTGACAGGTGACACACCATTTGGCGGTAAAATCGATAAAAACCGGCACCCCCGCCTCGCGCAATTCATCGACCTTTTCCTGCGACCAAGGCGTTTTAATGGAAGTTTCCGAACCTGTGCCCTCTCCGGCCTCTATCTTCGCGCCTCTTGCCATCATTGGCTGGGTTTTAATCTGAACAGCGCTCCACAGGGAAAGCCCCATAGCGATGACCGCCAGCACCAACCACAGCCTGCCACCACCGCGCTGTCTTTTGCCATAGGACCAGGCGGCAATCGCTGCCAGTACCAAAGCGCTACCAAGCAGCACCACGGCATCCTCGCCCGCCTGCCCGATAATGACCCAGGCCAACCAGACCAGAGTTGCAAACATGGCAAAGGACAAAAATTGCTTGAAGCTCTGCATCCATTGCCCCGGGCGCGGCAATAATTTCGCAAGCCCCGGCACCAGTGAGAGCAATAGATAGGGCAGCGCCAGCCCCAGCCCCATGACAAGGAAAACCGCAAGCCCCATGACCGGCGCGGTCGAAGCACTAAGCGCATAACCCACCGGCAGACCCAGTAAGGGCCCGATGCACGGCGCTGCCACCGCCACCACCAGCAGGCCGGTAAAGAACGAGCCCTTATTACCGCCCTTGCTCGCCAGCCCGGCACCAACCCCTTGCAGGGAAGTGCCCATTTCAAACAATCCGGCCAGATTGAGACCAATCAGAAAAATAATCAGGGCGAAGATCATATTGGCGACAGGCGATTGCAACTGAAACCCCCAACCAAGCTCTGCCCCGCCCGCCCGCAAAACAAGTAGCAATCCGGCAATCGCCGCAAAGGCCACCAATATGCCACCCGTATAAATCAGCCCATGACGACGCACTGTAGCCGTGCCCGCCTCGGCTGATTTGGCAAGGCTTGCCGCCTTGATGAAAATAACCGGAAACACACAAGGCATGACATTGAGAATGATCCCGCCCAAAAAAGCCAGCAATAAAATGCTCCACAGGGCAAGCCCGCCAAATTTGACATCTGCCTTCTCGCCTTGGCCATTTTCCTGCGCTGGCAAAGGCGCCAATTCCGGCACCGGGCCGGGCTTGGCTACAAGCTGCACCGCTTTGCCCGATGCCGTCTGCAACACACCGCTGACCGGCACTGTCGATATTGCGTCAAAATCAAATCCCGGCTTGAACTGTAAAACCGGATCGCCATGCACCGTCCGGCGGAAAATCTGCGGCGCGGACGGCTCCACAAGATTGATCGCCTCCACAAAGAAATAAAGCTGATCGCCAACCCGCTGGTCTTTGATATGCAGGCCGGGCTTGCCCTCTTCTATAAACCAGACCGCTTCAAAATCTGCAGGCTGCGGCATGGTCTCGCGCACTTCGCGAAAACGCAGCGCCCATTGGCTATTCATCTCCCCCGGCCCATCGCTTACCGGCAAGGTCAGATCAAATTCGGCAAATTCCGGCACGCAAATAAGTTCGCAAATCAGCCAGTCGGCTTTGACTGTGAACGCCACTTCCTCGCCCGGCGCGATATTATCCGGTGCGGTGACATCAATCAGAAAACCGGCGCGATCCTTGAAACCGTAATTAACAAAAATATCGACAGGTATGACTTCCGGCACCGGATAGGCAGGTTCACCCGCCACAAAGCCTTCCGGCAATGTCCAGTTCAGGGCCAGCGGCAGGCCGCTATCACCGGGATTTTTCCAATAGACATGCCAGTCTTTTTTTAATTTCTGATCAAACAGAAAAGTGACCGTTTCACCGGGGGCGATGGTGGTTTTTTCCGCAACCAACTGGCTCACGGCGTAATCGGTCTGCACAGCGGCAGATTCTTGCGCTGCCGCTAGAGAAAACAATGGCAACACCAAAGCCGTGATAAACAATAAGATGATTTTTTTCATTAAGTGCCGCTAGCCTTCATAGAATGAATTTTTGCTATTCCTACAGGAGAAAAAGGAAATTTGTGCAGGTTTTGAAAATATTTCGCATGAATGTGAA
>JALSJA010000201.1 GCA_026989615.1 Parvularculaceae bacterium
CCAAACCGTTGATGCGGATAATAGCACTGGTTTCAGCGGTTTTTTGCTGATAGATGGCCCCGGGCTCATTCATCCGCACCCCGTAATCAGACCCGATCACATGGCGCGGCATAATCGCCTGCGGCGCAAAAGCGCGCAAAAAAACCTCAATGAAAATCAGGCCATAGACGGCAAGACCAATGGATAGAAGGAAAGTTTTGAAAATCTTGTTCATGCCCGCCCCTTAAAAGTCAAAATAGATAAAGGCCTGCCCGGATTGGGCGGACAGAAACAATAAAGAAGACAGGATGAAAAACAGAAAGTTGACACCAACAAAGCGCGCCAGTGGAGAAGGGGAGGAAAGATTGTCCCAGATAATTTCAAGTCTTTGCCGGTTGGCCTGAAGAATTTGCACAAAGATGAGCGGTAAGACATAAAAAACAAATTGTCCGGCCTGCTCAAGCTTGGCTATGGTCATAAACACTTCGCCGCTCACAAGCCCATAATTGAATATATTGATGGCCGCAAAGGCATCGCCAATAGATTCGGCCCGGAAAAATGTCCAGCCGATAAGGGTCAGCCAAGTCATCACCAGCCATGCCAGCCCATGTAAGGCAATGCCTTTTGCGCTTGCCAGTTTCACGCCCGATAAATGCTTGTCGATTTTTGCCGCGCGATAAAGCGCCAGAATGCCCCCATGAAACGCACCCCAGAAAACAAAGGTCCACGCCGCCCCATGCCATAACCCGCCCAAAAGCATGGTCAGCATCAAATTGCGATAGGTCAAAAGCGTGCCACCCTTATTGCCGCCAAGGGGGATATAAAGATAATCGCGCAACCATGTGGAAAGCGAGATATGCCAGCGCCGCCAAAACTCGGAAGGGGTGCGGGCGAAATAGGGCAGGCGAAAGTTCAGCATCAACTCAAAGCCAAGCATGCGCGCCAGGCCGCGGGCCATATCCGAATAGCCGGAGAAATCACCATAAATCTGAAACGCAAAAGCAAGAATGCCAATGGTCATCAAAGCTGCATCGGCACTGCCGGGATTGGCAAAGGCCGCGTCCACAATCGGCGCCAGATTATCGGCGATGACCATTTTCTTGTAGAGACCCCATAAAAACAATAGCGCACCCGATTGCACCATGCGCCATTGCCATTGGCGCGGGGCCTGGAATTGCGGCAATAACCGCCGCGCCCGCTCAATCGGCCCGGCAATAAGCTGGGGAAAAAACGCCACATAGGCCGCAAAATCAATAAACCTGTCTGTGGGCTGCATTTCTTTTCGATAAATATCGATCGTGTAGGAGAGGGTCTGAAAGGTGTAAAAGGAAATCCCCACCGGCAGGATGATATGGATGAGCGGGGTATTGATTTGCAGACCAAGAGAGGAAAAGGCCGCAACAAAACTTTCCGTAAAGAAGCCGAAATATTTAAATATCCCCAAAAGCCCGAGATTGGTGACCAGAGAAAATATGAGCCATGCCTTGCGCCGCACCGGACCGGGCAAGCGATCAATATTGCCGGCAATGAAATAAACAAAAGCCCCGAGCCCCAAAGCCGTTGGCAGTAAAAACCAGTTTTCCTGCCATGAGATAAAAGCAGCAACAGCCCCAAGGCCACAAAACCAGAACAGGGCTTTATGCACGGTTTTGCGCGGCGGTCTTTGTCCCGAAGCCCCAAGGCCGCTGATAAAATCAACCAGAGTGGAAAGGCCGATCAAGATGAGAAAGCGCTCATCCCACCAGCCATAAAAAAACCACGACCCAAACAGGATGAGAAAATTTTGCGCGCGCCAATATTTTGCCATCTGCCAATAGACGACAAAGAACACGGCGAAGAACGCCAGAAATATGGGCGAGTTAAATAACAAAGACCAAAGCTTCCCCAAGCATGATTTAGAGGAATTGACTATGAAGCCTTAAGGTTAGCTTCCGGTTAAACATGCTGTCATGACGCCCAAAACATAGAGCACGTTCCGAAAAGTGGGCCCTTCGGGACTCTGCTTCGCAGTTCCTCAGGGTGAGGCCGGTTTTCGGACAAGAAGTGCTCAAAAACAAGAACCTGGAGCCCGGTTTTGATTCCATCCAAACCGAAAAGGCTCCAGGCTGCGGGTAATTTCTTAATCCCCATTAACCATGCGGGTTTACGTTATTTTATCGGCTCTATGGGATGGTTGGATTTACTTGGTGGAAAAATTGGTGGGCATGGCTGAACAACAGCTACATATGAAGGGCAAACAGTC
>JALSJA010000202.1 GCA_026989615.1 Parvularculaceae bacterium
GGATACGCTCCTATAAGGAGCTGCCGAAAATGCTCTATCATATTCAGTGGAAATTTCGCGATGAGGTGCGGCCCCGCTTCGGGGTTATGCGCGGGCGCGAATTTCTGATGAAGGATACCTATTCCTTTGACTTGACCGCCGAGGATGCGCGCCAATCCTATTATAAAATGTTTATCGCCTATCTGCGCACCTTTGCCCGCATGGGCTTGCGCTCCATCCCCATGAAGGCCGAAACCGGACCGATTGGCGGCGATCTGTCCCACGAGTTCATTGTGCTTGCCGAAACCGGCGAAAGCGAAGTTTTCTGTCATAAGGATTTGCTGCGCAAGACAATGCCGCCAGCGTCGGTTGATTTCGAGGGCAATCTGGATAGCTATGTGAAAGAGCATACAAGCCTTTACGCGGCGACCGAGGAAATGCACGACAAGGAAGCGTTTGAAAAAATTCCGGAACAAGACCGCGTTACAGCACGGGGCATTGAGGTCGGGCATATCTTTTTCTTTGGCACCAAATATTCCAAAGCCATGAAAGCCCATGTGCTGGGCGCCGATGGCAAAGAGGTGCCCGTGGAAATGGGCTCCTATGGTATTGGCGTCTCGCGCCTGACTGGCGCATTGATCGAGGCCTATCATGACGAGCAGGGCTGCAAATGGCCGGTGCCGGTGGCGCCATTTCATGTGGGGCTTTTGAATTTGAAAGTTGGAGATGAAAAGATCGACGCCGCCTGCGCCGGTATTTATCGGCAATTGGAAGCGGCGGGCGTGGAAGTGCTGTATGACGACACCAGATCCAGACCCGGCGAGAAATTTGCCCGCATGGATCTGATCGGCCTGCCTTGGCAGATTACCATCGGCCCAAGGGGGCTAGGCAATGGTCTTGCGGAAGTGAAAAACCGCCATAGCGGCCAGAAGCAGGAATTGCCGGTGCAGGAGGCCGTGGGCTTTGTAACGCGGCAGGTGAAAGACGCGCTGAAGGTGGTTTGAATCTAATCTCTATTATTATTTGAAGGCTATCAACGCTATTTCCTCTTCCGCTTGCGGGGGAGAGGTGCCCGACAGGGCGGAGGGGGCAGCGGTATTTCAGGGGGAGAAAAGATTGTAGTTTGAGAAACCCCCTTCGGGCCCACTTCCCCTCGCAGGCGGGAAGAATATCCTGAAAGCGTTTCTTCCCCTCGCCTTGACCAACCCCCGCGCCAAGGCTATACCCCACCGGCTTTTACCTGAAAAAAGCTTGAATATTCGCGTTTACCAGCACGACCCCTCGATCATACCTATATGAGGACGGGGCTGGGGATGCCCCGCCGTCGGCTTTACCGCTCACGGCGGTATTTTCGCGTTAATTCAGGTGGTTAAGAGGAATTGTTGATGTTTGAAACATTGTCAGAACGGCTTGCGGGTGTCTTTGACGGATTGCGTGGCAAGGGTGCGCTTTCTGAAAAAGAGGTCATGGCTGCCCTGCGCGAGGTGCGGGTGGCCCTGCTGGAGGCCGATGTGGCTTTGCCGGTGGCGCGGGATTTTGTTGGCAAGGTCAAGGAGCGCGCGGTTGGCCAGGAGGTCATGCGCTCGGTCACCCCGGGGCAACAGGTTGTCAAAATCGTTCATGACACGCTGATCGATACGCTGGGCGGCGACGCTACCGACGGTGCGATCAATCTCAATGTCAATCCGCCGGCGGTTATTCTCATGGCCGGTTTGCAGGGCTCCGGTAAAACCACCACCACTGCCAAAATCGCCCTGCGCCTGACCAAAAAAGAGCGCAAGAAAGTGCTGATGGCGTCGCTGGACACGCGCCGTCCGGCAGCCATGGAGCAGTTGGCGATTTTGGGCAAGCAGGCGGATGTGAAAACCCTGCCGATTGTCGAAGGTCAGGCACCGGTGGATATTGCCAAAAGGGCGGTCGAAGCGGCGCGCCTTGGTGGCTATGATGTGGTTATTCTCGACACCGCCGGGCGCTTGTCCATTGATGAGCAGTTAATGGCGGAGGTGGCCGAAATTCAGGGTTCGACCAATCCGGTGGAAACCCTGCTGGTGGTTGACAGTCTGACAGGTCAGGATGCGGTTGAAACGGCGGCGCGGTTCAAGGAACGTTTGACCCTGACCGGGGTTGTCCTGACGCGGATTGATGGTGATGGGCGCGGCGGTGCGGCTTTGTCCATGCGCGCGGTTACCGGAACGCCGATTAAATTTATTGGCACCG
>JALSJA010000203.1 GCA_026989615.1 Parvularculaceae bacterium
TCAACATTGTCTTTTAGCGGAATTTTTCTGCCCCCGCGCAGGCCGAAATCAGCGGTGATGATGGCAGTGGCGCCGCAATCCTCGATCCGGCTGGCCAAAGCCTCCGGGGAAAAGCCGCCAAACACAACCGAATGCACGGCACCAATGCGCGCGCAGGCAAGCATGGCAAAGGCGGCTTCGGGGATCATTGGCATATAAAGGATGACCCGGTCGCCTTTTTGCAGGTGATGATCGCGCAGGGCGCTGGCGAGGCGGCAGACTTTTTCATAAAGTTCTGCATAGGTGATCTCTTTGCTAATGGCCGGGTCATCGCCCTCCCAGATGATGGCCGTGTCATTGGCTTTTTGCGGCAAATGGCGATCAACGCAATTGACGCAGGCGTTTAATGTGCCGCCATCATACCATTTTATGGAAAGATTGGCCGCGTCCCAGGATACATCTTTTACTTTTGTATAGGGGCGCATCCATTCAATGCGTTTGCCGATTTCGCCCCAAAACCGTTCCGGGTCTTGGATGGATTGGTCATACAGTTTTTCATACAGGGCTTTGTCGACCAAAGCCGCACGGGCAAAGTCTTGCGGAACAGGAAAGCTAATCTCGTCGGAATGAATAATACTATCATCATTGGACATGCGCTATTTCCCTTTTTCAAAAAGCCTGTTGGGGCGTAATTGGATAGTCTCAAAATGCCGCAGCATAAGCAGCAAAGCAAGCAGGAATGGCGCGACGGGGTGTTTTTAAGGTGGCTTTTTCTTTTGCGAAAGCCTATCAAGCGGGTCCGGATTAATTTTGATATAGAGGTTATCGCCGATGAAAATCGCTGTGCTGCAAACGGGTGGCCCGCCGGAAGATTTGCGCGCCTATGGCACCTATGGGGAAATGTTTGCAGGGGTTTTGCAGCCCTTTATTTCTGGTGCAAATTTCATCACCATTGAGACGGAGCAGGGGCAAAGCGCGCCTATGGATGTTGATGGCGTTGTGATTACCGGATCGGCCTCTGGCGTTTATGAGCCCCATTCATGGATTGCGCCATTGAAAGAGGCTGTACGGGATTATGGGGTATCGGGCGTGCCGGTTATTGGTATTTGCTTTGGTCACCAGATTATCGCCGAGGCCTATGGGGGCAGGGTGCGGCGCTCGGGCAGGGGCTGGGGCGTAGGCATGCATGACTATGAGGCCAGTGCGTTGGGCCAGAAAATATTGCAAGCGGAGGGATTGTCCTGTGTTGTCTCCCATCGGGATCAGGTGGAAGACATGCCGCAAAATGCGCAATGTCTTGCTGGGTCCGAATTTTGTCCGCATGGGGCTCTATATTATCCGAAAGAAAATGCGCTCAGCTTCCAGATGCACCCGGAAATGAGCCATGAATTTGCTACAGCCTTATTATTACACCGGCAGGATGATATAGAGCCGCAAAGGGTGGAGGATGGTTTGGCTTCTTTGCATGGGGCCAGCGGGCGCGATATAATCCTTATGGCGATGGCCAAACATTTGTCCGGCAGATTGAACAAGGAGTGACCTTATGGGGTTGACCCTGATTATCGGCAATAAGAATCTCTCCTCATGGTCCTTGCGGCCATGGCTTTTGATGAAGCAGGCGGGGATTGATTTTACCGAAAAGAAAATCCTGCTGGATCTGCCGGACAGTCGCGCCAAATTGCGGGCGGTCTCTCCCTCGGGGCTTGTGCCATGCTTGCGCGATGATGATTTTGAAGTTTGGGATAGTCTTGCCATTATGGAATATCTGGCGGACAGATTTCCCGAAAAGCAATTATGGCCCGGTAATATCAAGGCGCGGGCGCGGGCGCGCGCCCTTGCCAGTGAAATGCATTCGGGGTTTTCAAATTTGCGCACGGTCTGGCCGATGGATTTTATTCGTGAGGATAAAGCCATGCATATTGGCCCGGGGCTTGATCGCGATATCAAGCGCATTCTGGCCTTGTGGGAAGAAGCGCGGCGGGATTTTGGTGAACAGATGCAAGGCGATGAAGCAGGCCCCTTCTTGTTCGGGCGTTTTTCTATTACCGATGCCATGTTCGCGCCGGTTGTTTCGCGGTTTAAAACCTATGGGCCTGTGGCAATGTCTGGCCGCGCACAGGGCTGGTTTGATATGATCTGGTCATTGCCGGCCATGGAGGAATGGGCAGAGGGGGCAAGGGCGGAATGAGAGAATATGAAGATTTTT
>JALSJA010000204.1 GCA_026989615.1 Parvularculaceae bacterium
CGGGGGCTGGGGGGCATAATCCGGTTAGAAACCTATAGATTGCCTCATCCGATAATTCCCTTATGGGGGGCAAATGCGGCGGTGCTTGGGGCGAAATGGGGCGATTTTATGCCTATGTCTCACCAGTGGGCGAGAAATAGAATATTTATGGGGTTGCAAGAGGGGTCAGGGGCGTTTTATCGTTTGTCCCATGAGCGTAACCCGTCTGCAATTTTCGCCAAACCCCCGCCAGCCAATGGCAAAACCTTCCCTTATCAGTTTCACCCGGCCCGAGCTTGACGAGATATTGCGGCTTTATGGTTTTTTTGTCGCCGCCAATGAATGGCGTGATTACGCCATTGACAGTTTGAAAGATATGGCGGTGTTTTCGGTGTTTCGGCGCGCATCTGAAATGCCGCTTTACCGGATTGAAAAAAATCCCGCCCTTGCCCGTCGACAGGGGGCTTTTGCGGTGGTGGCCATGGGCGGGCAGGTTTTGAAACGCGGACCCGATTTGCGCAGCGTCTTGCGGGTGTTTGACAAGCAGAAATTGAAACTGGCGAAATAGGGTGGGGGTTTGGTTTCTGGTTTCGTTTTTGTTGAAAGTCTGTAGCCCCCTTCGCCTGTCGGCACCTACCCCGTTGTAACGGGGGAGGAATCTTGTGGAGCGTTGGTTTCTTTGATTGCTATTCTTCGACTTCGCTTGGAGCACTTCTGCGAAAAGTGGGCCCTTCGAGACTCTGCTTCGCAGTTCCTCAGGATGAGGCCGGTTTTCGGATAAGAAGTGCTCAAAAACAAAGACTTAGAGCCCGGTTTTGATTCCATCAAAACCGAATAGGCTCTAAGGGATCAGCAGCGAGCATAATAATTACAAAACACCAGCGCTGGATTTGCTGCTGCGGGCGGCGCGCAGGGTTTCATTGAAAATGGCTCTTTGGGCGTGGCTGCCGCCAATTTGTTCGAGTTTGGGCAGGGCGGTGGCGAGGCAGGTTTCTGCTTCGGCATAATCACCGCGGGCATAAGCCAGAATGCCATGGGCGGCGGGCAGGGCAGCGCGCCAGGACGGGCAGGTATTGGGTGTCATGGCTAATTGTTCGAGGCTGGCGAGGTGGTCGGAAATTTCTTTTTCTTCTCCGGCGCTGATGAGAGCGAATAGATAATGCAAGTCATGGAAGGCAAATAATTTATCATTGGCGCGCAGGCGGGCCTGTTCGAGTACCGGTTGCCAACGAGAACCGCCATCAATGCCGGAAAGTTTCATGCGCCACAACATGGAGGCCGCGCCGATTTGCTCTTGGGGAAATTCCGGCCATTCCCCCCATAAATGTTGATCGTAAATTTCAAGGACGCGATTATGGTTTCCAAGCTGTAAGTAAAACAGCGCCAGATGCCACCAATTATGCTCGCGAATGAAAACCCCTTTGGCGTCCCATAAATGGGTGCAGTGCTCGAGCCAGTTTGCGCCTTCTTCTGCCTGACCGCGGGTTTCCATCACATGGGCAAGCGCGTGATGGGCCCAGGCATCATCCAGGGCAATTTCGACTGCCTTGCGGGCCTGTTGTTCAGCGCCCTCGAGATCATGGGATTGCTCAAGGGCAAAGGCATATAGGCCATGAACATAGGGCGCGCCGGAAAAATGCCGGATGGCGCGCTCGCCGAGCGCCAATAGGGATTTTTGATCGCCGAGATTAAAGGCGTGATATTGGCCCCATTTCAAAGCAACAATGTCATTGGGCCATTGTTCGGTCAGTGCCATCAAATGCGCTAAAGCGCTGCGCCAGTCCCGTTTTGACCAGAGCGCGACCGCCTCGCAAAACATGGCTTCTTGCGGGTGAATATTTTTCCTGGCCTGCTGCATGCGTTTTAGATAGGGCTTGGCCATTTGCCAGCCTTCGCTGGATTCAAAGGCAAGATGCAGGGCAGCGGCATGGGCCTGCAGCAGGGCGCAATCGGGGGTGGCGTCGGCGGCGTCAAACAAGGCGCGCAAATCCGGGCCATAACCGAGCAATTGATCGGTATAATGGCTATAGGCGTCCAGCCCTTTGTCACAGGCACCGGAGATTGGCGGAGGGGAGAAATATTGTTCACTCATACGCGGCACACTCTATAGCCCCTTTTGGGCGAAAGTATAATCGCAATTTAGTGAGTAAAGAAAACCCCCTTTTTGCAGTTCAACGCAAAAAGGGGGGGCAAGC
>JALSJA010000205.1 GCA_026989615.1 Parvularculaceae bacterium
ATTTTCCCTGTGCCGCTCAGTTCAAGCCCGGATTTGTAGGCGCCGGTAAAGTCGAAACGATAGCCGTCCAGCCTGTCGAATTTCTCCGGCCGCAGATCGGTCATTTTGCCATTGGCCAGTCCTTGCGCACTATAGGAATCCAGCACAAAATCCACTAGTTCGCTGGCGGTCATATCGGCGCGATATTTCGGGATTAGCTTGTCGCGATCGCTGGTGTAGATAATGGACTGGCCGGGCTCCAGCCCCTCCACAAAAGACAAAGTATTGAGCAAGGTGCCGTCAATGGTCATGGTTGCCGCCGTATTGGTGCGGTTTTGTGGTGGATATTTGCTCCAGATTTCCCCGGTGGAAATGCGATAGGATTTGCCAATGTCAACCGGGCCTGGACCAACAGCGCTGATACTGGCGCAGGCACTCAATCCGATAAGCGCGATAAGAACAAAAGACAGGCGTGCCGGAAAACTGAAATGGGCCATGATTTAAGCTCCGTCAGGGTCAAGATAGGATTGGATGAGCAAGCGATCCGGGGCGTTTGGTGCTTTTTCAAGATAGGTGGTCCAGGCCGCTTTGGCTTCGTCTGTTTTGCCTGCCTTGGCGAGTGCATCGCCCATTTGCCGCCAGTTTTCCGGCGGGGTGTCCTCATATTGGCTGGCGGTTTGATAATCGGCGAGGGCAAGATCGCTGTCGCCCGATGCGCGGCGCAGGCGATAAATCTCGGCGCGGTGGAAATAAAGAACCCCCAAGGCATCACCACCTTCGATCAGCCTATTGGTCAGGAATAGCGAAGAGCCGAAATCCCGCAAGGTCAGATCCTGCTCCAGCCATTGCTGCAAAAAGGGTTTGGTGGCAGCAATGAAATCCGCACGATTGGGCGTGCCTGCGGGCAATGCCGCCGCTTTGGCTTGCAGATTCTCGACCCGTTCCGTGGTCACCGGATGGGTGGCAAAGATACTGGCGCGGGCAACGCTTTTGCGCTTGCGCCGTGAAGAGGATTCGGCCGCTTCGGCAATCAGATATTCCCATGTGCGGGCTGCCTCGCCGGGGGCATATCCGGCGGCAACAAAGAAATCAAACCCCAAATCATCGGATTCCCGCTCGGCCTCGCGGGAAAACCCGTAAAGGCGGGCCAGGGCGGCGGCTTGTCCCAATACGCCGGCGGCCCCTGCGCCGGCAGCGGCGGCACCCACCGAAAATACCAGAGAGGCATTGGAGATATTTTTGGCCTGACGCCATTGTTTCAGGGAATGGCGCTGGCGGTAATGGGCAAATTCATGACCCAGCACATAGGCCAGCTGGTCTTCATTTTCAGCGCGCAGTAAAAGCCCGGTCCAAACCTGCATCATGCCATTGGGGGCCATGCTGGCATTGAAATAGGGCTGTTTGACAATATAGACGCGCAAATCCTTGCAATAGTCAGGGCCGGTAACGCGGCAGGCAACAGCACTGACATATTCATTGAGGGCCGGGTCGCGCTCGACAATGGCGGAAGTTTGCAAATCCTTTTCAACCTTGTCGGTCACATACCAGATGCCGCCTTCATCGGTCGTGTCATCGGGCTTGGCTTGCGCTTCTATGGGGGCGACATCGGTGGAAGCGCAGCTCATAAGCACGGCGCTGCCTAATGCCATTAAAACAAGACGCAGGGGGTGCCGGGACAATGGAGTTTTAAAATGATTGCGCATGAGGTTTAAGACTTCGCTTTGTCGGTCGCATGGGTGGTCAGGGGATTGTCTTTCATCAATCCTTTAACCACGCTCTCGGCGCCGGAAGGTCTGCGCATGTCAATGCCAGATCCCGTGACCGTAACATTGAACCAAACAATATCACCGGTTTCGAGATTGACGAGAGAGGCAAAAGCGGCCTGATCGCCAGTGCCGACACCAACGCCTGCAACCGCCAGCACCAGCGCTGTTGCCTGTCGTGCCGCGCTGGCATAAGCGCCGCGGGCGAAGATGAACAGGGCATAATCGGCGTCATAATTGTCTGCCAGGGTTGCGACCCCCGGTCCCAAAGACCAGTCGAACTTGTCCTTTTTGGATGGAAGAGGCTGGTTGAAAAAACGATGCAACAAAATTGTGTTGCCAACGGCTTCATGGAGTTTGATCAATTGCACTTCATGGGCATTATCGGTGTCGAGACTGTGCTGGCGCAATTCATGACCGTTACCGGCAAGATTTTTCTCGATTTCAGCAATGATCAATCCTTGCGCCTGTTTGGACCAGTCCGCACGCGGTTCGCGCAAGCCGGATGCGGTCAACAGGCTAAGCTCGACATCGGGTTGCATAAGAAGAATTTGCGCGCCGGATTTTGGCGCTTCATGACTATTGCTGGTGGTGTTTACGGAAGAAGAAACACAGCCGGTTATGACCGCGCCCAGACCGGCAATAAAGATGAGCAAACGAATTTGTTTGAAGATAGAAATTGCCCCGGTCATAAAACTCCCCAAATTCTTATATCTCCCATTAGGGGAGAATCCCACCAATAGTGTGGCAAAAGAATGGGGGGGGAAGCAAGTAAAAATTTATGCCGGTTTTATTCCCGGCGCAGGATTTTATCGGTTAGAAGCGTGCCCCACCATTGATCCTTAAAACCTTTTTGCACTGCGTTCTTGTCATAGTCATTTTCGACCCAGGCAAGAAAATGCTCAGGATCGGGAATGACGCCATCTTTTTCGGCCGCCTGTTTGTAAATATCGAAGAAATGATCAAGGACGCCGGTCTTGCCGTGGCGCACATGGCCATATTTATAGGTGAGCTGTTCGAGCGCTTCATCGAGGGGTTTTTGCTCTTTTAGAAACATGTAGAGGGTCGCAGAAATGCCCGCCCGGTCAGCTCCGGACTTACAATGCATCATGGCCGGATAGGCAATGCGATCAAAAATCTCCTTGATGCCAAATATAAAGTCACGGTTTGGGGCTTCGCGTGAATAGGCGCGAAAATTTATCAGTTCAATGCCATGCTGTTGGCAGGCTTCGTTTTCAAGGTGCCAGAAACCGACCTGATCTTCTTCCTCGCGTATGCCGCGCAGATTGATAATGGTTTTGATACCGCGCTTGGCCCATCTCGCCACATGTTTGGGAGAGGGCTGGAAGCTGCGCCACATATTCTCGCCGAGGCGGTGGGAATTATCATAGACCACGCGCAAAAAGCCATGGTCTTCCCACATTAAAGAACGCCATGCCTTGCGGCGGCCTTCTTCGGTGGCAAATTCATCAGGAAGCAGAAAGGTTGGCATGTCCTAGCCTAGAATCCCGTCACCATCGGGGTCCAGCATTTTGTGCAAATGGACAATGAAATAGCGCATCAGCGCGTTATCCACCGTGGCTTGTGCCTTTGCGCGCCAGGCTTTTTCGGCAGCGGCGTAATTGGGATAAACGCCAACAATATCGAGATTTTTAAGGTCCTTGAAGCGGGCGCTATTGGTGGCTTCCAATTCACCCCCAAAAACCAGATGCAATAATTGCGGTTCGGTTTGTTCACTCACGATTATTCTTTAGCTCCTGAAATATTTATTTAACTGCCGGCAATGGTCATGGATTCGATCAACAGGCTGGGTGCATTAACAGAGCCGCGAATGACCAGATCATTACCGGGAATGAGATTGCCATACATTTCCATGAGATTTCCGGCAATGGTTATTTCGCTGACCGGCCCGGCGATTTCGCCGCCTTTAATCTCAAATCCGGCACAACCGACCGAATAATCCCCGGTATTGGGATTGACCTGTGGCCCGAACATATCGGTGAGATAAAGCCCGTTCTGGGCCATGGCCAGTAAGTCCTCAAGACTATGCACACCCGGCTCCAAAGTCAGATTGGTTGATCCCGAGCCACCGGGTCCGCCAGTGCCTCTGGTGGCGCGGCCATTGGTTTCCAGCCCCAACTGGCGACTTTGTGCCGAATTGAGGAACCATTGGGTCAAAACGCCTTTGTGAATGAGGTGAAAGGGCAGGCTTTCCACGCCTTCGCCATCAAATATTTGCGAGCCAAAGCCGCGCTTGCGCCTTGGATCATCGCTGATGGTGATATTGTCGCGAAAAATCTGCGCGCCCAGCTTGTCCTTCAGAAAGCTGACCCCGCGGGCAATGGCCGCGCCATTGACCGCGCCAGCCAGCGATCCCAGTAGCGAAGCTGCCAGACGCTGCTCGAACAGTACCGGCGCTGTCCGGCTGGCCATTTTTTGCGGGTTGAGGCGACGCACAGCGCGCTCGCCCGCATGGCGGCCAATCTCTTCAGGGGATTTGAGGTCGGTCAAAAAGGTTTTGCTGTCATAATCATAATCGCGCTCCATGGCCGTGCCTTCGCCGGCCAGAACCGAGACCGAAAGCGAATGACTGCCCCCTTCATTCTTGCCCAGAAAGCCATCGGAAGTGACAAAATAGGAGCGGCCACTGCCATAGCTGCAAGAGGCCCCGCTGGAATTGGTGACGCCTGCGACATCAAGAGCGGTTTGCTCGCAAATTAAGGCCCGCTCGCGCATCTCATCGGCGGAGGGTTCAGCCCCGTCAAACATTTCAAGATCAATTTCGGGGCCTTTATAGAGACGCTCTTTGGGCGCCAACCCACAAAAAGGGTCTTCCGGGGCGGCCTTGGCCATGGCGACGCAGCGCTCGGCGGTCTGTTTGAGGCTGTCATCGCTAAAATCCGTAGTGGATACAGAGGCTTGGCGCTTGCCAATGAGGACCCGCAGGCCGAGATCGCGCCCTTCGGAGCGCTCCACATCCTCAACCTTGCCAAGGCGCACGGAAACACTGGCCGAGACGCTTTCATAGATGAGCGCATCGGCGGCTTCGGCACCGGCGGCTTTGGCATAATCCATCAGTCGCGGCAGCAGGCGCTCAAAATCGGTCTGTTTGTCTGTTTTGCTCATAGGCAGGGGCATAGAGGAGACCGGCTTTGGGCGCAATATGGCTATGAGCGAATAGCGAGTAGGCAGTGGCAAATAGGGTCAAGAAACTACGCTCTATTGCCTATCCAATTTAAGCGATTGACTTGAGGCTCAAGGCTTCTATTTTCGAGGCCTGTTTCGGCGATTCTTGTCGAGGCAGGCGCTTATTGCGGGAGAGACCGGGTTTTGGTGTAAAACACCCGGCGCCGAAGGAGCAACCGCCCCGGAAACTCTCAGGCAAAAGGACCGCAAGCAAAGCGTATTTAAAGGCTGGAAAAGGGTCGGCCGACCCTACCGAAGGAGCAAGCGGGCTTTTTTGCAAGGACCGTGGAATCTCTCAGGTCCCGTGACAGCCGGGGTGGCTTTGCGATAGGCGCAAAGGAAAAACGGGACCATTATGACAGATCAAGCGCAAACTTCCCCTTTAAGATTTCTGCCCCTGCATGAATGGCATATGCGCCTCGGCGGCAAAATGGTGCCTTTTGCGGGCTATGAAATGCCGGTGCAATATCCGCTGGGGGTGATGAAAGAGCACACCCATGTGCGCGAGAAAGCGGGCCTGTTTGATGTCTCCCATATGGGGCAGGCCTGGCTTAGCCTGAAAGAGGGCATTGGCGAGGATGGCGCTCACGAGAAAATCGCGGCGGCGTTGGAAACATTGGTGCCGGGAGAAATCCAGAAACTGAAACCGGGACGCATACGCTATTCGGTGCTGCTCAATGATCAGGGCGGGGTTGAAGATGATCTGATGATCACAAACCCGTTGGGCGATGACAATCGCGGGCGCTTGTTTCTGGTGGTCAATGCAGCGGTCAAGGAACAGGATTTTGCCCTGCTGCAGGCAAAGCTTGGCGGGGTCGCCGATTTAACCGTGTGGGAGAGTCGCGCTCTTCTTGCATTGCAGGGACCACAGGCCGCCAAGATTTTGGCAGGCTTGGTGCCGGATGTGGCCAACATGCCTTTCATGTCAATGCTGGAAGCCGATATTTTCGACAGCAAGGCGATGATTTCCCGTTGCGGTTATACGGGCGAGGACGGATTTGAAATTTCCATTGCCGCCAATAAGACCGAAGCTCTGGCGCAATATCTGCTGGATCATGAGGAAGTCGCCCCCATTGGCCTTGGCGCCCGCGACAGCCTGCGCCTTGAAGCCGGGCTTTGTCTTTATGGCCATGACATGACCCCTGAAACCACCCCGGTGGAAGCCAATATTACATTTGCCATTGGCAAGCGCCGCCGCCAAGAAGGGGGCTTTGCCGGCGCAGAAAAAATTCTGCAACAATTACGCGATGGCGCACCGAAATTGCGCGTTGGCATCAAGCCGCAAGGGCGCGCCCCGGCCCGTGAAGGTACAGAGATTCAATCCCTTGATGGCCAGACCATTGGCATGGTCACATCTGGCGGTTTTGGTCCGACCTTTGGTGGCCCTGTGGCCATGGGCTATGTGGATGAACCACACACAGAATCGGGGACAGATGTGTATTTAATTATTCGCGGCAAACCCGCCCCGGCTAAAATCTGCGATATGCCCTTTGTGGCGCAAAATTATTATCGCGCCAAAAAATAACATTTCCAAAGGAGTTTTTTTGATGACCACCAGATATAGCAAAGACCATGAATGGGTCAGTCTCGAGGGCGATATTGCCAGCATCGGCATTACCAAACATGCGGCCGAGCAATTGGGCGATGTGGTGTTTGTGGAATTACCCGATGGCGGCAAAAGCTTCGCCCAAGGCGATGACATGGCGGTGGTGGAATCGGTAAAGGCCGCGTCCGATGTTTATGCGCCGATCTCTGGCGAAATTATTGACAGCAATCAGGTGATTGTCGATGACCCGGCAAAAGTGAACGAAGATCCGGAAGGGGCTGGCTGGTTTGTGAAGATCAAGGTTTCCAAACCTGAAGAGTTTGACGAGTTGATGGATGAAGCGGCCTATAAGGATTTTATCGCCTAGGGTTTCCAGCCATCGTGATGAATGTAAGTATTGGAACAAGGACGAGGACGAATGCGCTATCTGCCCCTCAATCCATCTGACCGTGCCGAAATGCAGAACGTCATTGGCATTGACAGCATTGATGATCTATTTGCCGATGTGCCCAAAGAGGCGCTGAATCCCGTCTTTGACCTGCCAAACCATCAAAGCGAAATGGCGGTGGAGCGGGCGCTTGGCGAAATGGCGCAAAAAAATGTAAGTGGTGGGCAGGGGCCGTTTTTTGTCGGTGCCGGGGCTTATCGCCATCATGTGCCGGCAGTGGTGGATCATATTATCCAGCGTTCGGAATTTTTAACCTCTTACACGCCCTATCAACCGGAAATTGCCCAAGGGACTTTGCAATATCTGTTTGAGTTTCAAACCCAGGTGGCGGCGCTGACCGGCATGGATGTGGCCAATGCCTCCATGTATGATGGCTCCACCGCCTGTGCCGAAGCGGCGCTGATGGCAAGGCGGGTGACCCGTAAAAATCGTGTTGTGATCTCTGGTGGCCTGCACCCCCATTATGCGTCGGTGACAAGGTGTAATTCGGAATTGATCGGCGATGAGGTTGTGCTCACCCCGGCCAATATAAAGGGCGATGAAGATCTGATCGCCATGATTGATGACCAGACCTCTTGCGTCATCGTCCAGAACCCCGATGTGTTCGGGCATATTCGTGATTTAACGCCCATTGCCGAGGCCGCCCATGAAAAAGGCGCATTGCTGATTGCCGTCTTTACGGAAGCTGTTTGTCTTGGCGCCCTGCAAAGCCCCGGCGCCATGGGCGCGGATATTGTGGTGGGTGAAGGCCAATCCATTGGTAACAGCCTTAATTTTGGTGGCCCCTATGTGGGATTGTTTGCCACCCGTCAGAAATTTATCCGCCATATGCCCGGGCGGTTATGCGGGCAGACCAAAGATGCCGAAGGCAAGCGTGGCTTTGTGCTGACCCTGTCGACCCGCGAGCAACATATTCGCCGCGACAAGGCGACTTCCAATATCTGCACCAATTCCGGCCTGTGCGCGCTGGCTTTCACCATTCACATGTCGCTGCTCGGCGAAAAAGGATTGCGCACCATGGCGGCGCTCAGCCATGAAGCCGCTTGCGATGCGGCTGATGCATTATCGGCTTTGCCGGGGGTTGAATTGTTAAATGACAATTTCTTTAACGAGTTCACCTTGCGCCTGCCAAACAATGCCGAGCAAGTGGTGGAGGATTTAGCGGGTAAAGGCGTGCTGGGCGGGGTTCCCGGCGGGCGGTTGTGGCCGGAGCAGGACGATTTGCACAATCTGCTTTTGGTGGCGGCAACAGAAATGACGCGTACGGAGCATATCCGCAAATTCGTCACAGCTTTGCGGGAGGTGTTGTAACATGAGTATGAATCCGCAAGGACGTCCAACGGCCCCCATTGAGACCGATCCGGTAAAGAATGGCCCGACCCATACCGGCAATAAGGCGTTGCAAATCGAAGAGAAACTGATTTTTGAAATTGGGGACTTTCACGGAACCGGCGTTGATTTTGCCCAACCCAAAGGCCTGTCACCGCGCCTTGGGGGGCTTGCGCGCAAAGACGCGATTGGTCTGCCCGGCCTGTCGGAACCGCAGGCCATGCGCCATTATGTGCGCCTGTCGCAAAAGAATTACGCCATTGATATGGGGCCGTTCCCCCTTGGCTCCTGCACCATGAAACATAATCCGCGTCTCAACGAAAAAATGGCGCGATTGGCGGGCTTTGCAGATATTCACCCCTTGCAACCGGTCTCAACCGTGCAAGGGGCGCTGGAACTGATCGACATTCTGGCTATGTGGCTAAAAGAAATTACCGGCATGCCGGCGGTTGCCATGTCGCCAAAGGCCGGAGCCCATGGAGAGCTGTGCGGGATGATGGCGATCAAGGCGGCGCTCAAGGCGCGCGGTGAAGCGGATGCACGCCGCCGTGTGCTTGCCCCTGAATCATCCCATGGCACCAATCCGGCAACGGCGGCCCAATGCGGGTTTACGGTGGATGATATTCCTGCGGACAAAACAGGCCGGGTGGATATCAAAGCGTTCAAAGCCATGCTCGGCCCCGATGTGGCCGCGATCATGGTGACCAATCCCAATACGGGTGGTCTGTTCGAGCGCGATATCAAGGAGATGGCGGATCTCGTCCATGAAGCAGGCGGCTATTTCTATTGCGACGGGGCCAATCTCAACGCGATTATGGGCAAGGTGAAGCCGGGCGATCTTGGCATTGATGCCATGCATATCAATTTGCATAAAACTTTTTCAACGCCCCATGGCGGCGGTGGTCCCGGTGCCGGACCAACCGTATTGTCCGAAGCTTTGGCGGCCTATGCGCCGGTGCCTTATGTTGTCGCCAGAGGTAAAGAATTTGAACTGGTGGAAAAGCGCAGCCAGGGGGCTGAAACGAGCTTTGGCCGGATGACGGCGTTTCATGGTCAGATGGGCATGTTTGTGCGGGCCCTCAGCTTTATGATGAGCCATGGCATTGATGGCCTGAAACAGGCGGCGGAAGATGCGGTCTTGAACGCCAATTATGTGCTGGCAAGGCTGCAAGCAGAAATGTCGCCGGCCTTCCCCGGCTTTTGCATGCATGAAGCTTTGTTCGATGATGCCTTCCTGAAAGGCACCGGGGTTGAAACCATTGATTTTGCCAAGGCGATGATTGATGAGGGCTATCACCCCATGACCATGTATTTCCCGCTGATTGTTCACGGGGCGATGCTGATAGAGCCGACAGAATCGGAATCGAAAGAAGAGCTGGACCAGTTTTGCGATGCTTTACTGGCGCTGGCCCGGGAAGCCAAAGCCGGTAAAGCAGACAAGTTCAAAGCTGCGCCTGTATTGGCCCCGCGTCGCCGTCTTGATGAAACCGCCGCCGCCCGCAAGCCGGTTTTGCGCTGGATGCCGCCTGCTCAATAGAGCGTTTCCAGGATAAGTGGATCCTTCGACAAGCTCAGGATGAGGCCGGTTTTCGGATAAGAAGTGCTCAAAAACAAAGACTTAGAGCCCGGTTTTGATGGAATCAAAACCGAATAGGCTCTAGTCATTTTTGCCGTAAAATCGCCACAAGTTTCACGGGAAGTTGCGCCCCCCCCTTGACTTGCTAATCTCGAAATCCCCGTTAACATGAGGGTTCTGGGGAATTTATGGTGTCTATCGGGAGGAAATACAGCCATGTGCAATCAAACATTATGCAATCATGAGGATCAGCCAGAGGTTTATCGCGACGAGAAAGGCGTTCTCAAGGTCGATATGTCCCGGCGCGATATTGTGCGTGGGTTAGCCGCCGGTTCGGTGGTCGCCATCGCATCCGGTTGCACTTACAATGAAGATCTTGGCCGTAATCAGTTGCTGATTGTGTCTTCCGATCAGATGGCACAGCTGGCGCAAGGAGCCTGGCTTGATCTTAAAAAGCAACAGCCAACCACTAATGACCCGCGCTATGTGAACACGGTGCGACGGGTGTCCTCCAAGGTTATTCAGGCGGCCGGCTCCAATCCGGCGGCATGGGATATTCAGGTATTCAAAAGCGATCAGCTAAACGCTTTCGCATTGCCCGGCGGCAAGGTCGGTATCTATACCGGCATTATGAATGCCATGGAAAATGAAGATCAGCTGGCAACTGTGGTCGGCCATGAAGTTGCCCATGTGAAATATAATCATTCCGGGGAGCGCTATTCGCAATCTTCCCTCGCGGCGGTTGGTTTGACCGTGGCACAGGTTGCAACCCGCAAAAACGAATATAATCGCGAGATTATGCAAGTGCTTGGTCTCGGGGTGACGCTTGGTTATATCCTGCCATTTTCGCGCCGCCATGAATTGGAAGCCGATAAATTTGGTCTGCGCTTCATGGCCAAGGCCGGCTATGATCCGCGCCAGTCGGTGCGGTTCTGGCAACGCATGTCAGCGGCCAGCAAACGCAGCCAAAAGCCGCCGGAAATTCTCTCCACGCATCCCTCCGATGCTACACGCATTGCCGAGTTGAACAGAGAGCTGGCACGCATGGGCTACGCAACTGTTTCTTAGGTTGCTGCGATCGCATTTTGGGTATTACGCTCACCGCCGTTCCCGCCTTCAGGCTGCGTCTCGAAGGGCGGGCGATTTTGGCCTCGCCGCCAATGGGCTTTGCCCATGGTTCCGGCGGGGCGGCAAGTGATTGCCGGGGTCTATGATTATAGTCCTTGTAAGAATTGGCAGAAATGCAGAGCTTTATTCTCACACGATGGCAAAATTCCTCAGGCTGCGGGCTTGCATCTGGCTTGGCTCGTGGCTAAGTTCCCGCTGGTTGTAAAATGCCGCCTTAGCTCAGTTGGTTAGAGCGCCGGCTTGTGGAGCCGGAGGTCCTTGGTTCGAGACCAAGAGGCGGTACCATTTTTCTTAATATTCGCTTGATCCTTCGAAGCGCCGCCCTCATTCTGAGCTTGTCGAAGAACGCGGCTCCTCGGGATGAGGGCACGGACCAACATGGTAGAGGCGTGTTGCGGTTTCTAAACTTGCGTGACTCAAGGGTCGTGACTACGGCCCCGGCAATCGTTTGCCGCGCCCGCGCAGGGGCCTGCCCCGGCTCTGCCGAGGCAGAACAGCCCCGCGAGCGAAAAGACGCAAGAACCAAGCAAGCGCGACGGCGCGTCGGCAATCGTTTGCCGCCCCGGCGGAGGGCCCGCGCAAAGCGCGGAATAGCCCGCGAGCCAAAAAACGCCATAATCCTCTATTTTATCACTGTTTTTTGCACGCTCCTTTGATGGACGCTGGCGGGTCTTGCCTCTATATCTTGGGGGCCTGAATCCGGGCTCTCTATATCTTGTTTTTAAGGAAATTTCTTTGCACGACGATATTCTTATTCGCCGCGAAGGCGCATGGGGGGTCATCACCCTCAATCGACCACAGGCTTTAAATGCCCTGACCGAAGATATGTGTGCCCATATTGCCGGTGCTTTGAACAAATGGCGCGATGCGCCGGAGATTGAGGCGGTATTGATAGAAGGGGCGGGGGAAAAGGCCTTTTGTGCCGGTGGTGATATTCGCTGGCTCTATGACACCTCCCGCGAGGACCCGGCACGGGCGGCAGAATTTTTCCGCACCGAATATAAAATGAATTCCCTAATCCATCATTTCCCCAAGCCCTATGTGGCGTTAATGGATGGCTTTACCATGGGTGGCGGCGTCGGGGTTTCCATCAGTGCATCCCATCGGGTGGTGACAGAACGCACCCTGTTTGCCATGCCGGAAACCGGTATCGGTCTTATTCCCGATGTTGGCGGCTCGTGGTTCCTGCCGCGCCTTGATGGGGGCTTGGGCTTCTATATGGGGCTGATGGGCGCGCGTGCTTCCGGGGCCGATTGCCTCCACGCAAAGATCGCCACGCATTTTGTAGCGGGTGATGATTTGGCGGGGGTCAAAGAAAAATTATTGGCCGGGTCCGGCTCGCAAAAAGTGATTGATGATGTAATGGCCGATGCGGCCTCGAAACCGGAAAGCCAGTTTGAAAAAGACCGCCCGGTGATGGATGCCCTGTTTGCGGATGTTCCTGATATCGCCTCTCTGGTTGCAAAACTGGAAGCGGCTAAAGATAATCCGGCCAAAGACGACTCTGACAGTCAGGCTTTTGCAGAAAAACAATTAAAATTCCTGTCGCGCCTGTCGCCCTCTTCTCTGGCCATAAGCTGCGACTTGCTGAACCGCGCCAAGGGCAAAGACTTTGATGATTGTTTGCGCATGGAGTTCCGCATCACCAAGCGCCTTCTGGAAGGATCGGACTTTCACGAAGGGGTGCGGGCGCTGATCATCGACAAGGACAAATCCCCGAAATGGGATCCCGCCAATTTGAATGGGATAGACCCCGAAAAAATCGCCAATTATTTTGCCCCTCTCGGGGATGAAGAATTAAACCTGTAACGAAAGAAAAACCATGATTGACCATAAAGTCCGTGCCCATCCTTCCAAAGACGAACTGCCCCGCGAAGAACAATTAGCGTGGAAAATGGCGGAAATGGCTGCCGACCCGGTGGCTGTTGACGATGATGTTACCGAGATGATCATCAATCGCATCATCGACAATGCGTCCGTGGCGATTGCCTCGCTCAATCGCGGACCGATTAAATCCGCCCGTGCGCAAGCCAAGGCCCATGCTCGCACTGGCGGGGCGACCTTGTTTGGCCTGCCCGAAAATCAGCGCTTCTGTGCCGAATGGGCCGCCTGGGCCAATGGCACGGCGGTGCGCGAGCTTGATTATCATGATACTTTTCTGGCGGCGGATTATTCCCATCCGGCGGACAATATCCCGCCCGTGCTGGCGGTGGCGCAGCAATGCGGCAAGAGCGGCGCGGCGCTCATTCGCGGTATTGCCACGGGTTATGAAATTCAGGTCAATCTCGTCAAAGGCATTTGCCTTCATGAACACAAGATCGACCATATTGCCCATATCGGACCATCGGCGGCGGCGGCGGTGGGTACATTGCTGGGCCTTGATAAGGAAATTATTTATCAGTCGATCCAGCAGGGTCTGCATTGCACGGTAACCACACGGCAATCGCGCAAAGGGGAAATTTCAAGCTGGAAGGCTTTTGCCCCGGCCTATGCGGGCAAGACGGCGATTGAGGCGGTGGATCGCTGCATGCGCGGCGAGGGGGCCCCAAGCCCCATCTATGAAGGCGAAGATTCGATCATCTCCTTCATCCTGAATGGCCGCACCGCCCGCGATCAGGGCAAATCCCCTTATGAGCCAAGCTATATTGTGCCCCTGCCAGCGCCGGGGGAAGCCAAGCGCGCTATTTTGGAGACCTATACCAAGGAGCATTCGGCGGAATATCAATCACAAGCCTTGATTGATCTGGCGTTTCGCATGGGCAAGAAGATTGATGATTTCGATAAGGTCAAATCCATTATTTTGCACACTTCCCATCACACCCATTATGTGATTGGCACCGGTGCGGGGGATCCGCAAAAAATGGACCCGAAGGCATCGCGCGAAACCCTCGATCATTCGATCATGTATATTTTCGCGGTGGCGTTGCAGGATGGCGAGTGGCACCATGTGAAATCCTATGCGCCAGAGCGCGCCCAGCGTCCGGACACGGTGCGCCTGTGGCATAAAATCTCGACGGTGGAAGATCCGGAATGGACCCGCCGCTATCACTCCCCGGACCCGAAGGAAAAAGCCTTTGGGGCGCGGGTTGTCATCACCATGGAAGATGGCTCGGTGATTGAAGACGAGCTGGGTATTGCCAATGCCAATCCGCTGGGGGCGCGGCCTTTCGCGCGGCCTGAATATATCAAAAAATTCCGTACCCTGACGGAAGATATTTTGGAAGCAAAAGAAATCGAGCGCTTTTTAACCCTGGTGCAGGACCTGCCCAATCTTTCGCCGGAGCAGGTTTTGGCGCTCAACCCCGTCGCCCCTGCGGGCTATTTGCAGGAAAACCCGGCCAAGGGGATTTTTTAAAACCCTCTTATTTTAAGGACAAAACCCAAATGCTATTCACCAAAAAAACGCCTGAGCAAAAGCGCAAGGATTTTCGCGCGCAACTGGAATCGGGCAAGCTGCATCAGTTTCCCGGAGCGTTTAATCCTCTTTGTGCGC
>JALSJA010000206.1 GCA_026989615.1 Parvularculaceae bacterium
CGGCGCGGGCGAAAGGCTATGTGGTTGCGATTGACAATGATCCGGCACGCGCACAGGCCTTGGCGGATATGTTATCGGCCCACAAGATTAATGTTCACCTGTTGGCAAAAACAATTATCCGTGATGGCATTCGGTTTGAAAAAGGAAAAGCGTTGATCATTCCAGCCGATGCCTCTCAATTTGGTCTGGTGACCTCTTTGTTCGAGATGCGGACCACATTTGAAGATAATGTTTTCTATGATGTTTCAACATGGAATTTACCAACGGCATTCAACTTGCCGTTTGCGGCGGTCAATAATGTCTCCGGCCTGCTTGGCGAGCCTGTTCGGACGCTGGCGACAAGTAACCCTGTTGAAATTGATGGTTCGGCTATCGCTTACGCAATTTCCTGGAATCAGTTGGAAGCGCCAAAACTATTGGAAATTTTACTGGCTGAGGGCGTATTCCCGCGGGTAGCCTCTAAACCATTTGGCGCTGACCTGGTTGACGGCACGCGGCAAATGTTTGCTCCCGGAACAATTATTTTAAGATTGCGCGATCAGGCAGCCATAGATGCCCTTGCACTGGCCGCTTCCAAGGTGCCGAGCGTCACTATGCAGGCGATTGCCACCGGCCTTACCTATGAGGGGCCAGACCTTGGATCGCGAGCTATGAAAGCGGTCTATCCGGTTCGCCTTGCTCTGTTGGTGGGCGATGGTGTTAGTCCCGTGGAGGCGGGATCAATCTGGTATTTTCTGGATATGCGGGTCGGTGCACCGGTAACATTGCTCGATATAGACCGGGTTCGCAAGGCGGATCTTTCTAACTATACGCATATTTTGATGGCCAACGGATCTTACGGCGACTTGTCTGATGCCAAAGAAGAGTTAAACGATTGGGTGCGTGATGGCGGGGTTCTGGTGGCGCAAAAAAGGGCCGCTGCCTGGGTCAATGAAAACCTCTTGAAATCCGATAAGGACGAGAAAAAAGAAGACGCAAAAGGCGAGGGCAAAAAAGACAAAGGCGCTGAAAAAGAAAATAAAGGTGACGATGAGCCGGAATATCGCGCCTATCAGGATTTTGAACGCGATAATGGCGACCGACTGGTTCGCGGGTCTGTGTTTGAGGCAAATGCGGATTTAACACATCCTTTTGCCTATGGGTTCCAACGCGAGAAAGTGCCCTTGTTCAGAACCTGGAATGAGACAATTCCCCGGGCGGATATCAGCTATGACACACCATTTCGCTATACCGAAGAGCCGCTGATTTCGGGATTTGTCAGTGACGTAAAACTGGCTGAACTGGCGGGCTCCCCGGCTGTTGCCGCCCATCGCCATGGTAAAGGCACTATTGTGACGGTAGCCGATGACCTTGTTTTCAGGGGGTTGTGGCGTGGAACCGAGCGGATTTATGCCAATATCATTTACTTCGCGCAAACCATTGAAGCCCGCAGCGATGCAGGCGAGTAATAGAGCCTTTTCGATTTTGATGGAATCAAAACCGGGCTCTAAGTCTTTGTTTTTGAGCACTTCTTATCCGAAAACCGGTTCCCTCTTTTCGGGAAGTGCTCTAGCGGATTGGTGCTGTTCGGTGATGGCTGTGGCTATGCGCGTTCAATGCCTGATATTTCGAACATTGAGCCTTTGTCTAATTTGGAGTGGACGGAAATTTTCAAGCCACTGGTTTCTGCCAGTTTTCTGACGATGTTTAGACCCAGTCCTTCCCCTTTGGAGTTGTGGCCGGATTTATAGGGCAGGAATATCTCCTCTAATTGCGCTGGCGCAATGCCGGGGCCGGTGTCGAAAACCTGAATAGCCATATGCGCCCCCTGCCGCCGTGCGCCGATAATGATGCGGCCGGTTTTTGTGTGCTTTATGGCATTGGAAACAAGGTTGATGAGCAGACGCATGAGAATGGCCGCTTCGCAGCTTGTAGTTTTTGATGTGTGCATCGCTTTCAACTGAATGTTTTTTGCTTTTGCCTCATCGGCAAACATGGTCACGACATTATCAAGAATGGTTTTTATTTTGACTATATTTTTATCCGTTCTGGCGGGCGGGCGGGATGTGTGGTGGCTATTTTCAATGCTATCGGCTTTGGCCCTTTCAAGGGTGCGGTCTACAAGGTTCTGCATATAGGAGATGCCTTCAGAAA
>JALSJA010000207.1 GCA_026989615.1 Parvularculaceae bacterium
CCGCTGTCAGAAAAAAACCAACCGCATTATGCCCATACCACCATTGGGTCAAAGCATCCTGCACACCGGCAAACAGCGAATAGGAACGCGTCTCAACCAATGACACCGGCATGGCCAGATTATTGACCACATGCAGCAGCGCCACAGTGACGATAAAGGCCAGATAGAACCAGTTGGCCACATAAATATGCGGTTCTTTGCGCTTCCATAACGTGCCCAGATAAACCAGCAAATAGCCAACCCAGACAATGGTCAGCCATAAATCTGCATACCATTCAGGCTCCGCATATTCCTTTGACTGGGTTACCCCCATCAAATAGCCCGTAGCGGCAATGACAATAAAGAGCTGATAGCCCCAAAAGACAAACCATGGGGCAATGCCCCCAGCAAGGCGCGCCCGTGAGGTGCGCTGGACCACATAAAAAGATGTGGTCATCAAAACCGTGCCACCAAAGGCAAAAATCACCGCAGACGTATGCAGGGGCCGCAAACGGCCAAAATTGGTCCAGCCCCAATCCTCAAAATACATGAAACTTGGATAGGCCAGTTGCAGGGCGATAATGACCCCCACCAGAAAACCGACCACGCCCCAAAAGGCCGATAATCCAACCCCGACCTTGACGATCCCCATCATATAGGGACCTTCATCTTTTTGTTCCTTATATTGGCGAACAATCATTGCAAAACCCGCAATAATGAAGGCCGCCAAGAAAATGAGTGCATGCACCCGCATCAAGTCATCGGGCGTCTTGGCCGCAACAATCAGCGCGAACATGCTGCCAACAGCGAGGAATATCCAAAGGATAACAGTGTCTAACCCAACGGGTTTACCGAGTGTCATCTGTGTTTGGCTCATAATCTAAAACTTCCCTAAAAGGTCACAGCCTTTTTATGTCAGGCGCTCAACCGAGCTGGATAGGTAGCCCATGGAACGGGGCATAAGTCGAAACCATATCTGGCCCTCTATCCGGATTCGAAACGGCGAAAACCCTTAATTTATGCGGGTGTGCCATCTGCCGGAGAGCGCGGAATTGACCTATGTCAAATTCACTATGGTCTGCTTCGTTTGCGGGACAAACAGGTCAAAAATCCGCTTGTCCGAAACCAGCTTTTGCCGGATTTCCAAAAAATATCCCTGGAGCATTTCTGCGAAAAGCGGGTCCTTCGACAAGCTCAGGATGCGGCCGGCTTTCGGACAAGAAGTGCTCAAAAACAAAGACTTAGAGCCCGGTTTTGATTGGCATCAAAACGAAAATAGGCTCTAAATCTCCACCCCTTCAAAGCGCGCCCCCACCACCACATAACGGCCGGAAACCTCTTGCAGCCTGTGCTGCTTTTTCAAAGAAGCGAGGGTTCGGCTCAGGGTCTCAAGGCGCAGGCCCAGATAATCGGCAATATCCTGACGCGGCATCGGCAGAAATATCCGGCCGGAATCATATTTTGGGCATTTTTTGGCAATCATCGAAAGAAAGCTCAGCACCCTCTCCTCGGCATTGGTTTTGCCCAGCAAAACGATATGGTCCTCGGCCTTGTTCATTTCCGTATGGCCCCGCGCCAGCAAGCGATCCTTGATGCCGGGATATTTGCGCGACATTTCATCCAGATAGGAGTGGGAAAACCGGCATACCAGACCGGGCTCCAGGGCTTCAGCGCTGTGAACACTATCATTACTGGCATTGAGGCCGAGGAAATCTCCCGGAAAAAGAAATCCGGTTATTTGCCGACGGCCATCGGACAGCATTCGCACCAGCCGGAAAGTACCGGAAACAATAACATAAAGCTTTTCGTTCGGCTCCCCCTGTTTGACGATGGCCTGGCCCTCTTTGACCGAATGATGGGCCATCGTGCGCGCCACCACTTTCATATCGTCCGCGCCAAGTTCGGCGCAGATGGAAGTTTTGCGAACCTCACATGCGGAGCAATAGGCAGGGTCGGCGATCAATCGGCTGCACTCAGGAAAAACTGGCACTGTAGAAACAATTCCCTTTCACGGCTGACGGCCTGATTGCCATCCCTTTTTGCCATAAATTAGGATTTATCTAGAGAGGCTTCAATTACAAAGCCAGCAAAATAGGCCATCATAGCAAAAAATATCCCGCAAGCCCCTAGGGTTTGTTGAGTATCAGGATTCA
>JALSJA010000208.1 GCA_026989615.1 Parvularculaceae bacterium
GCTTTGGCCAATGGTATCGGGATATTTGGGTCAAGACGCTTTAAGGCTTTATACCTTTGGCGCAATATAGGGTCGGCCGATGGAATGGTAATCAATGCCGTCTTCGGCCATCATTTCCGGTGCATAGATATTGCGCAAATCCACCAGCACCGGCTTGGCCATCAGGTTTTTCAGCCTGTCACTCGACAAAGCGCGATATTCATCCCATTCGGTAATGATAACCGCGCAATCAGCCTCTTTCAGGGCGTCAAAAGCGCTGTCGCAATAGGTGATAGTGTCGGTAAAATGCTTGCGCGCTTCGTCCATGCCAATTGGATCATGGGCGCAAATCGTGGCGCCATCAGCCAGCAGCATGGGGATAATGTCGAGCGAGGGCGAGTCGCGCATATCATCCGTATGCGGTTTGAAGGTAAGGCCTAAAATAGCAATCTTTTTGCCCTTTAGGGATCCGCCAACCGCCTGTTTGACACGCCCGGCCATAGCCTTTTTGCGATTGTCATTAATATCGACCACGGCTTCAATAATTTTTGTCGGGGCATCAAATTGTTGCGCGGTGCGCACCAGCGCCAGCGTGTCTTTGGGGAAGCAGGATCCCCCATAGCCCGGCCCGGCATGGAGGAATTTTGCGCCGATGCGGCCATCCAGGCCGATCCCTTTGGCCACCTCCTGCACATTGGCGCCGACTTTCTCGCACAAATCCGCCATTTCATTGATGAAAGTAATTTTGGTCGCCAGAAAAGCATTGGCGGCATATTTGATCAGCTCGGAGGTAGCGCGATTGGTAAAAACGATCGGTGTTTCATTCAAAAAAAGCGGGCGATATAATTCCTTGATGGTTGCTTGGGCTTTTTCGTCTTCAACGCCGGCAACGATCCGGTCCGGGCGTTTGAAATCGGATATGGCCGCACCCTCGCGCAAAAACTCAGGGTTGGACGCAACCGAGAAATCCACCCCCGGCTTAAGATCGGGCCGCGCCATGCGAATGGTTTCTTCCACCTCGGCCCCGGTGCCGACGGGGACGGTGGATTTGGTGACAACCAGCGTATAATCTTTGAGGCTTGCGGCAATTTCTTCGGCGGCGGCAAAAACATAAGACAGATCGGCAAAACCATCGCCGCGCCGTGAGGGCGTGCCTACCGCAATAAATACCGCATCAGCATCGGGCACAGCGTCGGTGAGATTGGTGGTGAAGGAAAGCCGCCCCGCTTTGACATTTTCCGCCACCAGATCTTCCAGACCCGGTTCATAAATCGGAATCTCCCCCTGATCGAGGCGAGCGATCTTATCTTCATCCTTATCGACACAAACCACTTCATGGCCGAAATCGGAAAAACAAGCCCCCGAGACAAGACCGACATAGCCTGTTCCGATCATTGCTACTTTCATGGAAAAAATACCCTTGGTAGAAAATATGTATATCGAGCGGGACCCCCCGCCATCATGGTCCCTGTGCTTAGCGATTTTGCTTCGCTTTGACCAGATGAAAACCATCAAGAAAAAGCGAGAATCTACGCAAAACAGGGTTTTTATCCAGACCTTTGCCCTTGAATGTCTGCCATTACTGGACAATAATTCACAACTATATTTAATCTCTTGAGGGGAAATTCATGATAAATATTGGCGCTGTCCGGCTGCGGGTCTTGGCTTGTCTTTTGGCCATTTTTGTTTTTCTGGGGTTTGCGCCGGTTGTTGCCTTTGCGGAGCCCGCCTCAGCCTATGAGGTGTTTAAAACACCTCTCTATTCAAAAGCGGAATTGTCACCATCGGGTCGTTATTTAGCCACGGTGCGGTCAAGGACAGAGAGGGTTTGTGTTGACAGTTATGAGCGGGTGAAAGTCGGGCGGGAGCAGAAATGTAAAGAAAAGCACAAGCAATATCGCGCGAGCTATTTTATTCAATTGGTTGATTTGGAGGGCGGAGAAGATCCGGTTTTTTTGCCCATGCCCCATGACCATTTTGTGTCTTGGCTTGATTGGGCCAGCGAGGATCGGCTGCTTGTGAAAATCCGTCGACGTACGACGACCAATGATGGGGCAACAAGAATTTCCTATGGTGGTTCGCGTGTTTTTTCGGTCAGGCGTGATGGTAGCGATATGGTTCTCATGTTTGGGGATTCTTCAGGTATTGAAC
>JALSJA010000209.1 GCA_026989615.1 Parvularculaceae bacterium
ATGGCAGTAGCGAAGATTTTTTTGAAAAATTGTCGCTGATTTTGCGCGGGGGGCATTATATCGCCCCGGAATGTCTGGCCCTCGTAAAAGAAGGGGCGACACTGCCAGCGCTGACGCCGCGAGAGCGCCAGACCATGCAAATGATTTTGCGCGGCCTGACCACAAAGGAAATAGCCGAGCATCAAGGCATCAGCCCGCGCACGGCGGAAAAACACCGCGCCAATCTCATGAACAAGCTTGAGGTCAAATCCGTGGCCGCGCTCATGGCCAAAGCCCTGAAAGAGGGCCTGCTGGACGAATAGGCCCGCAAAACAAAATGCCAAAATGGGTATTGCTACCCATTATCCACCCTCGTGTAATCGCCCATTATGAGGGCTATTGTCATGAAGAGGGAACAATCATGGGCCGCCAAAAATATAAGCCAAATTACGCATTACCGATTTTCATTCTTGGGTTTGTATTCAAATTATTGATTTTAAGCTCGGTATTTACTGTCGCCAGCATACCGGAGGCTGCGGCTAAAAAATCGGATCGATGTAGCGCCAAGGATCAGGTGCCTTGCCCGGCCTATTATCCCGGCGAGCGTTGTGATGCGTGGTTGAGCGAGCAAGGGGGTATATGCCAGCCTTGCGGCGGCAAAGATGAAAAATCCTGCCCGGTCATCAAGAAGGGTGAGCAGTGCAAAACCAATCTATCGAGAAATTCTGGTGGCATTTGCGTGGGCTGTGGTGGCTTGAATGAAAAATCCTGCCCGGTGATTAAACGGGGTGAGCGTTGTAATGCCGGTCTGTCGGAAAATTCACGCGGAATTTGCACCGCCTGTGGTGGGGAAAATGAAAAGGCCTGCCCGGTGATTAAGGGCGGTACGATTTGTGAATCGGGGTTAGGGAGGTTTAGCGGTATTTGCCGCCCCTGCGGTCTGGAAGGCCAATTAGCCTGTCCTGCGGTAGAAGTGGGGCGGCAATGCGAATTATGGACCACCAAGCGCGGCGATTATTGTCGTTCTTGTGGTGATGTGGGTGGGCAAGCCTGCCGCATCACCGACAAGGGCAAGGCCTGTAAACCCGGCTTGAGGCGCGCGCTCGACGGCCAGTGTGTCTATGATGAAAAGGAAATGATTCGCATCAATGCCGAGGCGAAAATGGAAGAGCTGTCGACGCAGATTATGGCCGCCGCCTTTGGTGTGTCTGACGCTAATCAGAATGAAGCGCTGGTTGATAGCCTGAGTAGTGAAGATGATGCCGCGGCGGAGCAATTGCCCGACAATAATTTATGCCCTTCCGATGCTCAATCCTGGTCGATTTCTGTCGAGAGCGATGTGTCTTTCATCATTGGTGGCGAGGGCGAAATTGGCATGGCGTGGCGTTGTGCGGATTTTACCGAAGAACAAAAGGATTCAAAATGGTTTGCCAATTCCGGCTTTAATTGGCGCCCCGGTTTCGGGGCCGGTGCCGGACTGACCTTCGGGTTCTGGCAGGATGATGTGGAGAATTTGCGCGGCAAATCCCATGGCTATGTTTTCGACCTTGTGCAACTGATCCAAAATGCCAAAGGGGGACCGCTGGCGGAGCTTAAAAAGGAATTGGACAAATTAGCCGACAAGGAACCCGAAGCGGATATTTCCCTGACCGTTGGTTTCTGGTATGCGGATTATCCTGAAGATGACCCGCGCGCCCTTGAAAATGCTGGTTTGGATTGGCGGCCGCGCTTTATTGGCTGGACCATCTCTATTGGTGGTGGCGTTGGCTGGGAAGCAGGGGCCGTCTACTCAAAAATCAATACGGTGCAGGTCTGTCGCGCCAATATGAAATGCGCCGAGGGCGTCTGGGAAGGGGGCGGCAAAACACTCATCGTTTCTGGCCAAACCACAGACGGCCTTTATGCCCGCGAAGAAAATAGCCAAGAGGATTTATATTTTGATCGGGTCTTGGTGGCCGGGAGAAAATATAAATATTTTGATGATCAGGATACTGAAGACAAGGATGATGATATTAAAAAGCTTATCCGCTATCGCAAGAATTTCACCCTGCTGAAATATGATGATGGGACCAATAAATATGAACTGACCAAGGCGCGGGATTTAGCCGATGATGACTTGCTGGATAATGAGACTGCCGCGCGAAC
>JALSJA010000210.1 GCA_026989615.1 Parvularculaceae bacterium
AAATACCAGAACCAGAAACCCTTCCTCATCCGAACAGATGACTTTATAGGGCTGACGGGCCCGTCCCTTTGGCGGCGGCATATGGCTGTCTATGGTCACCAGAAAACTGGCCCGTTCACCCTGTCGAGCATGAGCGGTACCGGGGCAGTGAGAGCGATCCACCAGCCCCACAGGCGGGGTGAATATCAGGTCCACCACGAGCGGTCCGGCGATTTTTTGCAGAAAAACAGCGATGCGCGGCCCGACCCCTTGCAGGACCGTAACATCGGCAAATAGCGGATTGAGGATTTCCGGGCGCATGGCCTCTTTTAGCTGGTTTTGCAGGGTAAATGAAAGGGGTGACGGCGGGCAGGGCACAGGCTAAACAAAGCGCCAAAAGAGGATCATGCCAGTGACTGACGCTGCCCGAAAAAGATTGCTGTATCGCGCCACCCATCGTGGCTTTAAGGAGGCCGACATCATTATAGGCGGCTATGTGCGCCATATTTACGCGCAATTGGATCAAAGCAGGATTGAACAAATGGAGCATTTGCTGACCGCACCCGAGCAAGATCTCTATCAATGGATATTGGGCAAGAAACCGGCACCGGCAGAATTTCGCTCCCCATCCCTTGAGGCCCTGCAAAATTATGCGGCTTCTCCCGCCGTTGCCAAAGAGCTAAAAACCCGCCTTTCCCATTCCGGGGAATTGGGCCGGGGAATTGGGCCGGGGGATAGGACCGGGGGATAGTGCCGGGGGACAGGCCTGCTATCACCGTCATCCCAATCCGTAATATTTGTTTGGAGCCAGAAATTCCATGCCGACCTCCCAACACATTTCCGCCATTGCCACCATGTCCGCCCAAAGCGCATGGCAGGCCGAGGGCGCGCTCACCGTTTACGGCGCGCCGGAGGGCGCCGATGCCCTGATATTGGCCGAGGCGGCACGCCAGCAATCCGGGCTAATCATTCATATCGCCCGGGATGCCAGTCGCGCCGCCGCCATTAGCTCGGCTTTGCGGTTCTTTGCGGCCGATTTGCCCATTCTGTCTTTTCCTGCATGGGATTGCCTGCCCTATGACCGGGTTTCACCATCGGCTGATATACAAGCCCAGCGCATGGCGGCGCTATCGGTTCTGGCCAGACATGATGGAAAAACCCCGCTCATCCTGATCGCGACCTTGAACGCCGTCCTACAGCGCACACCCCCGAAAACATTGATCGAGCAAGCCAGCCTCACCGCCAAAACCGGAGATGTGGTCGATAGCAACGCCCTGATAGCGTTTCTTGTTGCCAATGGCTTCTCGCGCGCCAGCACCGTGCGCGAGCGCGGGGAATTTGCCATACGCGGGGGCTTGATCGATATTTTCCCGCCTTCGCAAGAACAACCCGTGCGGCTCGACTTTTTCGGCGATGTTTTGGAGAGTATTCGCAACTTCGACCCGGAATCACAACGCAGCACCGGTCAGCGCCCCCTGCTGACCCTGATGCCGGCCTCGGAAATATTACTCAATGAAGAAAGCATCGCGCTATTTCGCAAGCGTTATCGCGAAAGTTTTGGCGCGGGCACTGATGATCCACTTTATGAAGCCGTGAGCGCCCAACGCAAACATGCGGGCATGGAGCATTGGCTGCCACTCTTTTATGATCATACAAATTGCCTGTTTGATTTTCTGAACGGCAATCTCGTGTTCACCGACCATCAGATCGAACATGCCCTGAAAGAGCGCCTCGACCAAATTCACGACTATTACGCGGTGCGCGCAAAACAAAGTGATGTTCCGCAAAGCGGAAGAAGTGTGGCGGAATTTGCCCCGCCAATATATAAACCTGTTCCTGTGGCCTCTGCCTATCTTGACGAAAACCAATGGCAATGCGCACTGAATGCTTTGCGCCATCGTCCGCTATCACCATTTTCACCACCCGAGAACAAACGCAATTTCTCCTATGGCGCCAAGCAAGGGCATAATTTTGCCGCCGAGCGCGCCGCAGGCAGCAATGTCTTTGAGGCGGTCGTTAAATTCATCAATGCAAAAGCCTCCAACGGCAAAAAAATACTCATTGCCGGATGGAGCGAAGGATCGGCAGAACGGTTGCGCTCGGTGCTCGGCGATCATGGGGCCGACAATCTTTTGCTG
>JALSJA010000211.1 GCA_026989615.1 Parvularculaceae bacterium
TTTTGACGCTCCTGAGCCAAGGCGAAGGGCCGGACGGATAACCGGCCTCACCCTGAGGAGCCGCGAAGCGGCGTCTCGAAGGGTCCACTTATCCTGGAAACGCTCTAGCGCAGGCCTGATTTTGGCGCGGCCTCTAAAGCCAGTCCCGGCCCCGCCTGCCCCTTTTGGGCAAGGTCAAGAATTGCCTGTTTGGCCTCCAGGGTTGCTGCATCGCCGGGCTGGTATTTCTCGAGCCGGGTCAGCAATCCAAAAGCCTGCTCATAATGTCCAGCGGCCGCGATACAAAGCGAAAAACGCCGATAGGCGGTCAAATCCCAGGCATCATCCTGCAAGCGCGATTGCGCCTTGGCACAATTATTGGGGGTAATCGCCAATCCCGTACGCCCGGCCAGAAAAGAAACCGCTTGCGGCTTCATAGTCATACGCAAAGCCTGCCTCGGATCAGAAGCTGGGGCAAGATTGGCGTTTTCACCCTGTAAAACCGGCCGGGATATTGCCCCCGGTGCCGGCAAGGAAGCCAAAGCCGTAAAACGGTCCCCTCCAACGGGCTTCACCCCGTCCACCCGCAGGCGCGGCCTTTTCTTTGCCTCTGTTTTTTTTGCAGGCTGTTCCTCAACCTTCACGGGCGGCACCGTAACTGGTGCTGGCTTTGACAGATAGGTTGGCTTTTGCGGTTCGGAGTTTTTGGGTAGAGGCCCTTTGGACGAGGGGGGCGTGCTGGCGGCCTCCAGTCTGACCGGCGGCGCCTTGGCGACAGGCGGCTCTATTTTGGCCTCCATGACCTTTGGTTCACTGACATTGACGGCCTCATCGCGTAATTGTGGCACCGCACGCACGCCAACGGGCTTTAGAAAATCAATGCAAATCTCGGTGCCAACACCGCAATCAACAATCGCCACACCGGCCGGGGTTTGCGCCGTCTCGACCACCAGAAAACTGCCTGTGCTTTCCGGTATAATCGACAGGGTCTTGAAAAAACCGCCGCGCCCGGACAGGTCCACCATCATATCATCATTGACCCCAAACAGATGAAAGCCGCCCTCGACCTCTTCGGCCATGCAGGGGCCGTCACAAACCACAATCAACCGCCCGGCACTGGCATTTTCGCCAACCCGCAAATCAATCACCGCCGCCTCATCGGCGCCATCGGCCAAAGCCACGCCAAAGGCCAGCATTGCGCCCGAAAAGGCTGCCAGAACGGCGTTTCTGGTATTAAATCTGGACCGGCGCGAAGGCATGAATGCTCACCTTTGGAAAGAAGAGCATTAAAAGCGCGAATCGGGGGGCAAGGTCAAACCATCAGAGCGATTCATCTGGCGAAGGCAAGGAAGCCGTATAGCGCAGGATAGCGGGCGAGCCAGCCCTCAAAACCGCACCAAACCTTATGGGGCCATGACTATGGCCCCCACGGCCCCGACGCTCATGCGCCGCGTATTCTGGACCCATGGGCTTGCATGGAATCAGCCCGAGCGCGTAACCGGAAAAAACCCCTATTTTGGCATCGGGCACACGGTGGACGCCACATATTGCCCGGTTTCAGCAAAATAGAAATGCAGGCCCCGCCGGTCTTTTGAGACCAGAACACAAAAAGGCTTGTCCGCCCCCTCATTGGCATAGCAAAGCTGGTCACCACTGACCGACCATTGGCCTGAAATATTACCGCTTTTATCATCGCGGATGCGACCATCGGCCAAAGTGGTTTCCGAAAATTCCGAACCATCAGGATAGCAACCGGCATAGGACAGGCCGGACATCTGGCTGTAAAGACTTTGCCCTTTCAACTGTGTACCAATCATCTGGCCCTGATTGGGCTGATCCGGTGTTGGCTGATCGGGCTGCGGATGGTCCGGCTCTACCGGGTCTGGTTCATTGGACATCGGGCATACGGTCGAGGCGATATATTGCCCGCTATCTTTCATATAAAAATGCAGCCCCTTGCTATTTTTATAAACATTGACACAAGTCGCACCTTCACCCTGCTTATAGCAAAGCGTATCACCGCTGACATTCCAGCTACCGACAATCCCGCCGCCATTCATATCGTCGCGCACCTGACCATCGGCCAAAGTGGTCTCGGCAAAAGTCGAACCATCGGGATAGCAACCCTTATAGGAATAGCCCGACATTTGATTATACAGCGCCTGACCCTGCAACTTGGACCCTTTGGGTTTTGGCGGCTCAGCCGGTTGCTGGCCACCGCCAGTATTGCTACCCGTATTTCCAGCCGTGCCGCCCTGATTTACCGGCGGCGCATCATCACGAAATACCGGGTCCGATTTTGGACCCCCCGCACAGGCCGTCAAAGCCAATGCCATGGACAAGGCTGTTATCGATAAAATCTTCATGGGGCTTTCCTCCTCTGTCACTCCAGAGAAAAACCCTATACCGGAAAATCAGAATTGGCGAATCAAGGGGCGCTCTGGCGCTGCCAGACAGCGGTCAGGCCCTGCCGGGTCACTTCCCGGTAATTATCCAGCAGATGCGGGCTGCGGGCCAGAAAGGCCTCATTCAACCACTGGCACGTTTCTGCAATACATTGAAAAATCAGCTCGGGCTGCTGCTGCTCGATCAGCGCGATGGTCCGCGCCAGTTCCGATTGATAATAGCGCTGATAGATTTGCCATTTTTCACTATCCTCATCAAAACGCTGTTTGCTGACATGGGAATAATAAACGGCCCATTGCGAATGAATCCGGTCGATCCATTTGGCATTAACCTGTCGCGCCAGCGGAAAACCGATCGATATATCCGGCGACATGGCTATGGCGGTTGGATTATCAAGATTTTGCGCCCATGCAAAATCCGACAGGGCTTGGCGGCGATCATCCAGCTTCACGAAATTGGCCCCGGCCATTATCACAAGAAGCAATATTGGCGCGGCCCTTCTCAGGGTTGTCTTTCTGTCCCCTGTCTCAAGCTGATGATGAACCAAAGCCCAAAGCCCTGCAAAGGCAAACATAACGGCCGGCACGATATGATAACCAAAAAACTTTCCTTGCAGCAAAAATACGAAAATATAACCAGCGCTCAGCAAAACCAGAAGCTGGTAAGCGGGCCAAAGCCGAATTTTCTTTTCTATGCGAGGGGAAAAAAGGAAAATGGCGACAATCATAATGAGCGGCAGGGACGCATGGGTTCTGAACAGCGCCAAAACGGTTTCCGGGAAAACACCCCAGCCCACAGCATTCATGGCACGGGTCGGCACATAAATATCGCGCATCAATTGGGTCACACCATCGAGATATTCCGGATAGGCGGCCAGCGATAGGACCGTCACAACCACAGCAACCACGCCTGATAAAATAAGCCCGCTTGACCAAAGGGGGCGCAAGGACCGCTCGCGCCATAACAACCAAACCCCCAAAAGCAATATTGGCAACGCAAAAAGAGGGGGCTTTACCGCCGCCGCAAGCCCGGCCAAAACAGCCGACCAGAACCGCAAGCCCGGCCCCGCCCAAACGCCTTTTTCGCCATAAACCATCAAAACGCCAAGCATAGGCAGAACCAAAGCGGCGGCCATGGTTTCCCTTTGGGCAACACTATCATGGGACAGCAGAAACAGAAAAATTGCCACCGGCAAAATAATACCAAAACGCACATCCCCTATGCCCTGGATAGACGAAGGCAAAATCCGCCAGAACAGCCATAAACAGGCCAAATAGACCCCGTAGAAATAGCCATAAACAAAAATTTCGGCCCCTATCCCCGTTATCTGCTCGGCAAAAGCCCCCGGCATATAAAGCAAAACCGGCACCGGCGGGGTGGTCTCAAAAATATCCACATAGGCAATTTCCCCGTCCAACATGCGGGCGCACATATCAATCAACCACGAAACATCCGGCGTCGTACCAAGGACCGTGCGCAGCATAATCGACAATGCCAAAATTCCCGCCATCAGCATTAAAAACTTGCTCATGGACGTCATGGTTTTTCCAGCGGCACTTTCAGATGCGTAAGTCATATCCACAGACATTAATTCAGCTTCCTTACTTTTTGGGCTTGGCTACAAACAACATCTGCTTGCCCATAGGACGAACAGGCGACGCCAGATAGGCCTTGATCAGGAATGGAAAAACCGGCAAGCGGGACTTTATCGTCAAAGGCAAAAAACGCGGATGAAAATAAGTCACCTCATAATCATGGGCGTCAAGAAAATCTTTCAATCCCGTATGCGACCACACCGACACATGGGTGTAATCATCAAAATATTCGCGATAGGCATAAGTATAATTGGGTTGCAAGATTGTCAGCACACCGCGCGCAGAAAGCCGCGTTTTAAGGTCAACCAGAACAGAAGCAAATTTCTTCTGGGTCACATGCTCGAAAATATTGCTGGCAAAAGCATAATCAACACTGCCTGTTTCCAATTCAGAAATACGATCAAGATCACCGATCAAAGCTTCAACGCCCTCGTCCAGATGTTCGGTCATGCCCGGCCATAAATCCAGAGCTATCCGGCGCTTGGCAACAACATTATTGATGAACTGCCCGTAGCCAGCGCCAATGTCGAGCACGCAGGCATCACTCGGCACGCGGGATTTGAACCATGACTGCCACAGGGTTTGCCACAGCACATCGCGACGCTTGTCTTCCGCAAGACGGGTTTCGTGATAGGCGTCGCTCATTTGGCATTTTCCCAACCAAAGGTGACCCCGCGCATCATGCCAAATCCAACCGCCATGGCGCGGGCATTATTGGTATTGCCGCCCTTGCTGACGCCAACACGCGGGTGAAAGGTAATCGGACATTCGATCAAAGAGGTCTCGTTGGCGAGCGCCATATCCATGAAATGTGCGTTAAAAGGCAGGTTCACGGAAGGGTCCAGCTTCGGCATCAATTTGCGCAAAGCATCCGCACGAATAAGCTTATAGGTCGAGCCCACATCGGTCAGCGTTGCCCGCCCCAGATGTTTGGCTTCCAAAAGCTTGGCCACAAACAGATTGCCATAATACATGAAGGTCGAAAGCTGGGTATTACGCTCGCGCAGCATCTCGACAATGCGCGTCCCGTTGACGATATCCGCATGGGGTGCAAAAGATAGAAGCTTGTCGATATCGGCGGCCCGGAAAGTGCGGTCGCCTTCACATAAAACAATCAGTTCGGCGCCGGACTTCAAAGCTTCACTATAGCAGCGATAGACGCAACGACCATAGCCGGGCTGCAACTCATTAAAAGTCACCGCCCCGGCCTTGACCGCGCGCTCAAAAGTTTCATCAGAAGAATTATTGGAAACAACAATCACCCGTTCCACACGCGGATGGGCGATAAAATCTTCAACCGCCGCTACAATGCTTTCTTCATCATTATAGGCAGTCAGGGCCACCGTCACTTTCGCGCCATTCATATCTTCTTCGCGATAGGCACGATGGGCGCGCTTGCGTTCAAACAAAACGAAAAAATCAAACAAGGCAAAAGCAAAGCCCAGCACCATGGGCACACCGGAATACCAGACCAGCCATTCAGCCACCGGCCGCAAAACCTCGTCCAGCCCGAAAAGATAGCGCGGCAAAAACAGGCTGATACCGGCAAGATATAAAATGCCGCCAAAAGTAACGAGATAAATCCCGTACATCAGCCATGGCACAGAACATAAGAACCGAACCACCCGGGTTACCAAATACTGGAACTTTCCGGAGAAAGAAGCAGTCTTGCTCTCGCTCTCCTCGCCTTCTTGCACAGAAATCTCTGTCAGCTCATCGACAACAGCACCGGATTGCTGCGAAGACTGCAAAGCAGATTCCGATGAAGATTGATATTTCAGGCCCATTATTACCTCCGAATAGCTTCGCAAGTAATTAAGCCCGGAAGTGCTAAGATTGCTTTAACCATAAAGGCGGCATTGGCGCTTTAGGGCCTTTTCGGCTTTGATGGAAACAAAACCGGATAGGCTCTAAGTCTTTGTTTTTGAGCACTTCTTATCCGAAAACCGGCCTCACCCTGAGGAGCTGCGAAGCAGAGTCTCGAAGGGCCCGCTTTTCGCAGAAGCGCTCTAGAAATCATTCGCCTCAAGGGCCATCATGCTATCAGCGCCGGATTTCAACTTGGCCAGATGCGCATCCGCATCGGGCAAAATCCGATCCAGAAAATACTGTCCGGTTTTGATCTTGTTGCGATAAAACGGATCGCTATCGTCTTTTTTCGGCAGCGCCTCTTTGACCATCATCGCCCACATATAGGCCTGTGTGGTGATACCAAACAGATGCAGATAATCATGGGACCCCGCCCCGGCATTATCGGGATTGGCCATGGCATTAGCCCCTAGCCATTGGGTCGCTTCCACCAACTTGGCTTTCACCGCTTTGAGCCCCTCAATATGACCGGCCAAACCATCGACACCCTCATTGTCTGCGCAGAACTGGTCCATCTCCGCAAAGAATGTCTGCCAGCCGCGGCCATTATTTTGCATCAGCTTGCGCCCCACAAGATCCAGCGCCTGAATCCCGTTCGTGCCTTCATAGATCATGGAAATGCGCGCATCGCGGACAAATTGCGACATGCCCCATTCCTCGCAATAGCCAGAGCCCCCCAAAACCTGCAGCGCATCATTGCACCCCTGATAGCCTTTATGGGTTTGATAGGCTTTGATGATCGGCGTTAGCAAAGCCATATAATCACCCGCTTTTTCACGCACCTTCTCATCCGCCGCCTTGTGCGAAAGGTCCTCCTGCAGGCTCGCCCAATAGGTCAGTGCCCGCGCCCCTTCCACAAAGGCCTTGGTGTCCAGCAGCATCCGCCGTACATCCGGATGAACGATAATCGGATCGGCCGGAAGGTCGGGAAATTTAACGCCCGAAATAGAGCGTGATTGCAAACGCTCCTTGGCAAAGGCCAATGCGTTCTGATAGGCGACTTCCGCCGAGGCATAGCCCTGCAACCCGACCCCGAGACGCGCTTCATTCATCATCACAAACATTGCCCGCATGCCTTTATTGGGCTGGCCGACCAGAAAACCGGTGGCTTCATCGAGATTGATAACGCAAGTGGCATTGCCGTGAATGCCCATTTTCTCCTCAAGACCACCGCAACTAACCGGATTGCGCGCCCCCAAAGACCCATCCTCATTAACCAGAAATTTCGGCACAATAAACAGCGATATGCCCTTAATGCCGTCAACAGCCCCCTCAATCCGCGCCAGCACCAGATGGATGATATTTTCCGCCAGATCATGCTCGCCGGATGAAATCCAGATTTTCTGGCCGGAAATCTTATAGCTGCCATCGGATTGCTCAACCGCTTTGGAGCGAATAAGCCCCAGATCGGTGCCGCATTGCGGCTCGGTCAGATTCATGGTGCCGGTCCATTTGCCTTCGGTCATTTTCGGCAAATAGGTGCGTTTTTGCTCGTCCGAAGCCGTGGCGTGAATGGCCCGCCAGGCCCCGGCAGAAAGCCCGGGATACATGCCAAAGCCCTGATTGGCCGAGGAGGTCATTTCAGCAATCGCCAAGGCCATGACCGCCGGCAGGCCCTGTCCGCCATAATCCGGGTCCATAGCGATACTGCCAAGGCCATTTTCGCAAAATTGCTGATAGGCTTCCTTGAACCCCTCCGGGGTTGTCACCGATCCATCCTCGTGGCGGGTACAGCCCTGCAAATCGCCAATCCGGTTGAGCGGCGCAATCACCTCCTCATGAAAACGGGCACTTTCCTCCAATATCGCATCAATCACATCCGGCGTGGCATCCTCATAGCCGGGCAAATCGGAATATTGCTGAAGTTTCAGCACTTCATGAATCAAGAATTGCATATCGCGAACAGGCGCCTGATAGACGGGCATGGCTATCTCCTTGGAAAATCAATTTTGAAAAAAATCTCTGTTAGCAGCAACAATAGGAGCGCACCCGACAAAGGCAAAGCGTTCAATGCAGTAATTTCAAGGTTTTTGAGTCTTTTTTGGTTACGCGCTCGGGCTGATCCATGCTGCGCATGGGTCCAGAGCGCGCGGCGAATGGTCGCCGGGGCTGTAGTCACAGCCCTTGGGGATTTTTTGTTTGGTTACGCGCTCGGGCTGATCCATGCTGCGCATGGGCCCAGAGCGCGCGACGAATGGTCGCCGGGGCTGCAGTCGCAGCCCTTGCTACTCTGGAGCAAGCTGGAACACTGCCTGTCGGCACAATGCGGCGGGACAAAAGAGCCAAACAAGCCCGACCGGGCGTCGGCGCCCATTTTGTAGTGAAGGTGGGCGCCGCCCCGCCGGAGGCGCTACGCGCCGCGAGGCAAAAGATGTTAAAAAACTAAAATCCGGCCTTTGCGAAACCGGCGAAGCAGCTTAGCAAAAACAGTCAGTTATGGGTCGGTCCGGCAAAAGTCAGCACCGCTCGGTAAATTGTGCTTATCTGTGGATTTCACAGATACAGCCAAAGCGAGAAGAAGGTAGTATAGGGTATGGCCAAATCACCTGTGCCGTGGAGCATTAAAGGGATCGACCCGGACACACGGGCCGTTGCCAAGGAGCGGGCCAAAGAGGCCGGCATGACCCTTGGCGAATGGTTGAGCCAGACCATTAAAGAAGGCGGCTTTGGCGAAGCGGCGGCTGGCAGCGCAGAGACTGGCGACAGCGGCGGCAAGGAACATGCTGCAGCGCAACCAACCAATCTTCACCGGCCAGTAACCGGCATCACCGTTCAGCACCTGAAAGAACTGGTTGATTCCGTCAATCGCTTGAATGATCGCCTGCGCGTCACCGAGCGCAATAGCCGCGAGACGGCCAATGGCCTTAATCTCGGCCTGACCTCGGTGATGGAACGGATCAAACGGATTGAATCAACCAAGGGCGATGGCGCCAAATCCGGCAGCACCCGCGACAATATCGACACGCTGAAATCTCTCGAAGGGGCGCTGCGTCAGGTGGTCGACCAGTTTGAATCGACCTCGGCAGAAACCCTTGAGCGGGTCAGCAATAACGAAAAAGCGGTTTCGGCATTGGCCGAGCGCATGGAAAAAATGGACGGGCAGACCAGCGAAGCCTTTGCCCAAATGCGCCGTGCCATTGACCACATCACCAAACAGATTCAGCAAACCGAAAAAACCGCCAAAGCGGTGATGCTGCAAGCACGCGCCGCAACCAAATCCAGCGATGCCGAATTTGTCGAGCAAACCGGCAAGCGCTTGCGGATTTTGGGTGGCGAGATTAAGCGCTCCGGCGACCAAATTCAGGCGCTGGAACGACTAATCCAGAAATTGTCTGACAAAATCGAAGCCTCCGAGCATCGCTCCTCGGAAGGCATTATGCGGGTCACCTCAACATTGGAAGAATTGCGCGCCGAGCTTGGCAAATTTGATGCCGGCGATGATGAGGGCGCACAATTGGAAGCCCAGACCGCCATTGCCAATGCTGGCGAACAGGCCAGCAATCGCATGGAATCCCTGCAGAAAAACTTTCATTCCATGATCGCCAAACTGGAAGGCGTGATTGATGTCGGGCAAAAAAATACCGATAAGCCCGCAGCAGAAGACAGCACTGCAAAAACCCAACCTCTATCTGCCAAGCCCGCCGCCGAAATCAGCGGCGATCTGACCATAGAGGACACTGCCGAAACACAAACGCCGCTAAAAACCGCTATGTCGGCCAGTGACGACCATCTTGATCTTGGCGATGAGGATGAGTTCGAGACAATTTTCGGCGATCCCATTGACCAAAATCAAAGCGAGGAAGCCGAGGAAAGTCTGGACAGCCCGGAATCCCTGCTTGAAGCCTTGGTCCCGGAAGAGGCTGGCGACAAGCCCAAGCGCCCTTTAAGGCGCGAATTGACCGCCAAACAAAAACAAATTCTGGCTGCCCGCGCCCGCCGCAAAAGATTGCAGGAGCAACAGGACGATTCCACGGATAGCGCGGCAGATGAGCCCGATGCGGATCACGGACCGGTTGTTTCCGCAGAGAAAACCGAAATCGCAAATGACAAGGATGACGAGACCTCTTCACGCCTTAGTCGGTTTGAAGAAATGCGCCGCCGCTATGGTGATCGCGATGGCATGCCGGTACCGGTCATGGCCCTTATCGGTATTGCCATTGCGGCAATCTTATTATTTGCCTGGTTTCAGTTAAAGGACAGCTTTGGCGGCCCTAAAACCCCGCCGGTTCAAGTTGAGCAACCAGCCCCGCAATCCGGCACAACAACCGGCGAGCCAGCCTCACCCCCGGCCGGTTCGGCAACAGGCATAACTGGCGGCAGCCAACCGCCCCTTACTGGCGAAGACCTTGTCTTTGCAAAAAACAGCTTCCTGCAAGGCTATGCCATGCTGCAAGAGGCAGGTAATATTGAACGCGGTGCTTTAGGGGCCGGGCGCGCTTTGACCGAAGAAGAAACCCAATCTATCGCAGCCAAAGTATCGGCCGCTTTCCCGCTCATTCGCCGTGCGGCTTTGCGGGGCTATCCAATTGCAGAATATCAAATGGGTGAGATGGTGCTTGGCGGCATTGGCACAGAGCCCAGCCAACCTGCCGCCCGCCGCTGGTTTCAAACCGCTGCCGAGCATGGCAATGTTGATGCCATGCACAAGCTGGGTGCCATGAGCGCCAATGGTTGGGGCGGCGAGAAAAATATACAAGCTGCTATTTACTGGTTTGAACAGGCCGCCGAACACGGGGTTCCGGACAGCATGTTCAATCTCGGCCTGCTCTATATGCCACAGCTTTTACTGGCCGAGGGTGAAACGATTGATCCCGCCGCTATAATTGATCCGGCCAAATCCTATTTCTGGCTGTCCTTGGCTGGCCGTCGCGGCGATCAGGAAGCGGCCAATATGGCCGACGAGGTTGCGACCATGCTGACCCCGGAGACCAAAACCCAGATTGATCAACAAATCACTCTCTGGACACCAAAACAGCCCGATCCGGCAGCCAATTAGCCAAACCAACCTGTCGCTGCGTACCCCTTGGTCGGCGCAGGTTTTCGTGCCATTCTAACGCCTCACCCAGAGCGTTTTCAGGGTAAGCGGATACCGGTTATCCGTCTCGCCGCGCTGGCGTAGCGGGCCGGAAACGTGTAAAAACAATGACTTAGAGCCCGGTTTTGATTCAATCAAAACCGAAAAGGCTCTAGGTAAAGAGGCCACTTTGCCATGCTCAACTCGCTCTTTGGCGATATCCGCAACACCCCCCTGCCGCCCATAGAGCGTCAGGCGACAATTCTTGCCTATAGCGGTCTTGCGCCTTTTTTCGCCCTTTTCCTCGTGGTTTGGCTAACCCCCAGCCTGTTCAGTCTGGAGACAGGCACACAAATTCTTTATTGGGGCCTGATGTATAGTGCCATTCTCCTGTCCTTCATGGGCGGCATCCATTGGGGCATCGCCTTGATGCTGACCAAGGGCAATACTGAAATCACTCCCATTTTAGAGCGCTTTTCCGGCTCTCTCCTGCCCGCCATTATCGGCTGGATTGCGATTATTCCCGGTTCCCTGCTCGGCACAATCAGCATCCCTCCCTTTTGGCGCTTTGCCCTGATGTTCTTTGCCTTTCTTTATTTGCTCATTGCCGACCAGCGTTCGGTCCGCAACGGGCTATTGCCCCAATGGTATGGGCGGCTGCGCGAGAAAATCACCTTTTTTCTGGTGATGCTTTTATTGCTCATCATGGTCCGCCTGTTTCAGGTCTACGGACTTTAGGCCGCGCCATTGTGGAATATGAGAATTTGCCCCGACAAGGGCACTCGGTCATAATTACCCTATGACACTTGCCGCCTCCGCCAACACGCCTTCTGCCAACCGCCAGATCCATCGCCTGCCCGCCGATGCGGTTAATCGCATTGCCGCCGGTGAAGTGATTGAGCGCCCGGCGGCGGTGATAAAAGAACTGGTGGAAAACGCTCTTGATGCCGGGGCCAGCAATATCGCCATCGAAATCAAAGATGGTGGCAAAAGCTATATGGCGGTGATCGATAATGGTAGCGGCATGGATGAAAAAAACCTGTTGCTGGCGATTGAGCGCCACGCCACCTCCAAGCTGAAACCGTCCCAAGACGGCCATTATGACCTGACCAATATTTTCACCATGGGGTTTCGCGGCGAAGCCCTACCCTCGATTGGCGCGGTCTCCCGTCTCGACATCACCACCCGCCCGGAGAGCGGGGAAGCCTTAAAGCTATCCGTACACGGCGGAAGTATAAAAGGCCCGGCCCCGGCGGCCATGGCCGGTAATGGCACACGGGTCGAAGTGCGCGATCTGTTTTACGCAACCCCGGCGCGGCTTAAATTCCTGAAAAGCGATCGCGCCGAAACCATGGCCATATCCGATGTGGTCAAGCGCCTTGCTATGTCGCGCGCCGATGTGGCATTCACCCTCACTTCCAATACCCGCAAAACCCTCGCCCTTGCCGCCGAGCCCGACACAGAACAGGGCCGCCTGTCACGCCTTGCCAAAATCATGGGCAAGGATTTTGCCGATAACGCCCTTGCCCTTGATGCGCAAAGAGAAGATTTCGCCCTTACCGGTTTTTGCGGCCTGCCAACCTATAATCGCGGCCTTCCCGACCAGCAGTTTTTATTCGTCAATGGCAGGCCGGTAAAAGACCGCCTCATCATTGGTGCCATTCGCGGTGCCTATGCCGATTATCTCGCCCGCGATCGCCATCCGGTGGTTGCTCTATTTCTCGAAGTGCCCCCGGAACAGGTGGATATCAATGTCCACCCGGCCAAAACCGAGGTCCGGTTTCGCGATGCGGGGCTGGTGCGGGCCTTGCTGGTCAGCGCCATGCGTCACGCACTGGCGCAATCAGGCCATCGCGCCGCCACCACCACCGCCAATCAGGCCCTCCACCACATGCAGCCAGAGCAGAGCTTCCAGCCTTCCCTCGGCGCTATCCCCGGCCAGCAGCGCCCGCAATATCAGGCCAATCCTTTTTTGCAGGACAACGCTCAGGCCCTTAATGATCGCACAACAGGCTTTGAAACCCCTCTCGACGCCCCCAGCGCCCCGGAAACGGTATCAGAAACAGAACACCATTCTGAAGAAAACCACCCTTTGGGCGCAGCGCGGGGCCAATTGCACGAAACCTATATTATTGCCCAAACCACCGACGGTCTGATTATTGTCGACCAGCATGCAGCCCATGAGCGTCTTGTCTATGAGCGCATGAAACAGGCATTGGAAAATGGCCGTGTCACAAGTCAGGGACTGTTACTGCCCGAAATAATAGAACTGATGGAAGATGAATGCCAGATCTTGCTGGAGCGGCGCGAGGAGTTTGCCAGCCTCGGCCTCGTCTATGAAAGTTTTGGCGAAAACACCATCGTCGTGCGCGAAACGCCAGCCCTGCTCGGCGCAGTCAATGTCCCGCAACTGATAGAAAGTCTGGTGGCGGATATAAAAACCATGGGCACGGGGCTGGCCTTGAAAGAACGGTTAGAAGAAGTCTGCTCGTCCATGGCCTGTCATGGCTCGGTGCGTGCCGGGCGGCGCCTCAGTGTTGCAGAAATGAACGCCCTGCTGCGGGAGATGGAGCGCACGCCCCATTCCGGTCAATGCAATCATGGGCGCCCCACCTATGTGGCCCTGAAGTTAAGCGATATTGAAAAACTATTCGGACGGCGCTGATGGAAAAACAAGCAGAGTTTATCCCCCTTAATGCCCTTGGTGATTTTCTGACCCTACCGGAAAAAGACATGCGCCTGCGGGCAAAAGAATTTCGCGATTTGCTGCGCCGCCGCCATAGTATTCGCGATTTTTCTGACAGGCCCGTGGCGCAAGACATTATCGAGACCTGCATTGAAGCCGCTGCCACCGCTCCCTCCGGGGCCAATCACCAGCCATGGCATTTCTGTCTGATTGGCAACCAAGACATCAAACAAAAAATCCGCCTCGCCGCCGAAGAAGAAGAGCGCGCCTTTTATGAAGGGCGCGCCGGGGAAGAATGGCTCCAAGCTCTCGCCCCCATCGGCACCGATGCGCAAAAACCTTTTCTGGAAACCGCCCCATGGCTAATCGCCATTTTCGCCCAAAGGCGCGGCGGGGTCGAGATTGGCGATGAAAAGAAAAACTATTATATCCATGAAAGCGTAGGCATCGCCACCGGCATGCTTATAACCGCTTTGCATCAGGCAGGCCTTGCCACCTTAACCCACACCCCCAACCCGATGAGTTTCCTAAGCGAGATATTAGGGCGGCCAAAAACCGAAAAACCCTATCTCCTGCTGGTCGTCGGTCATCCGTCAGACAAGGCCGAAATCCCCAGGCACGCCCTCAAGAAAAAATCTCTAAGCGATATTCTGAGCGTGTCTTAGAGCCCGGTTTTGTTTCCATCAAAACCGAAAAGGCTCTAGTTTATTGTCCACTCTCCCCCTA
>JALSJA010000212.1 GCA_026989615.1 Parvularculaceae bacterium
TCGGCCTCATCCGAGGTCTGCAATCGTTCGCCTCTTTTTTGCTGGCGCTTTTGCTGAATTGCCTTGCGTCTTGTATATTCGTCTTCAGCTTTCACGCGAAGATAAGTTTGCAATCCTTCCCGGCGCCCCTTTGGCAAGGCCATCAGAGCATCTGCCATTCCCGCCCAGACCTGTTCTGCCTGCTCGGCTTCCAAGTTTTGCAGTTTTTCCGTGGCCTTGTCATAGGCTGCGCGATCAAACGGAACCGCTATCAAGACCGAAAGCGCCTCAAGACGGGCCTTTTCTATTGCTTTGGCGCGGCGGCGAATATCCGGCAAATGCTCTTTATAGGTCTTGCGTATAATCAAGCGCGCTTCATCGTCAAGGATTGGTGCCGCCACCATCATCCGCACCAGCATCATCGGGTTTTCCAGCATGGCTCTATGGTGCATGCCCTGCCCGCGCATTGCTTGCCCTGGCATATGGGCCTCCGGCGCAGATTTGCCTTTGCCAATCTGATGGCCGACCACAAAGCCGGCAAACAGGAAATTAACCGCCAATGAGGCAATCAATATGCCTTTCCATAATCCGCTCATAATGATGGTTCCTCTAATAATGCCTGTTCATCAAAATACAGATCATCCGTATAAAGAAATATTTCCTCTTCCGGCGACAATAGCGCATAGTCATCACCACTCAGAATATTGCCGCCGCCAACAGCCCCAAGCAAAACACCCAAAAACGCTGCTCCGGCCATAATCGCGCCCGGTATGGGTTGCAGCAGGGATTTTAGCCCTGAATGAAATTCCATGAGCCATTGCGTCGCAAGGGGCTTGCGCGGTAACGCCGCTTCCATCTGTGCCAATAGACGGGCATGCGCCTGCGCTGATAATCGCGCTGGCGGGCTTGCTGCCTTATGGGCCTTGATCAGGTCTTCCATCGCCTGTTTTTCATCTCTTGATTCCTGAACCATATCTTCTCACATCTTCCGCAATATTGCGGCCCTTCTACTTTCATATCTCGCGCCCCCTGCAAAAGGGGCGCAACGCCTAGATCCCCAAAACGTCCTGCCTGACAGGGTTTTTTACCAATTGCTGGCGCAATGATTTTCGCCCGCGCACCAAAAGCGATTCTACCGCTTCAACGGTAAGGCCCAAAATTTCCGCCGTCTCTGCCCCGGATAATTCCTCATAGTAGAACAAAACAAGCGCCTGTTTTTGTCGCGGCGGAATATTGTCGAGCGCCGCATCCATGGCTGCACGCACATCATCACCGGCCAGTTTTGCCAAAGCATCCGGGCGCTCATCGGCCTGATCCGGAAAATGCCCCAATCCGGAAATTTCTGTCTTGGTCGCTTTTTTCCGTAAATGGTCATAGCAACCATTAACGATGACCCTATGCATCCAGGTGCTGAACAAGGCCTTGCCCTGCTGCCAATTCGGGGCCTGTTTAATCGCCTTGATCAAGGTTTCCTGCACCATATCCTCGGCCAGTTGCCGGTCCGACAAAAGCCGGAAGGCCACCGCCAGCAAGCGATCCCCATGGCGCGTGAGCAATTCCCCCGCCGCCTGTTTCTCGCCGCGGGCCAATGCCTCAATCAGGGTCTGATCAGGATCCTGCTTCAATAAACCACTCGCTTTCGACCGTTTTGCGGGCCTTTATCGGTTTTGATGGTAATCAAAACCGGAGCTTTCAGTCTCTGTTTTGACGCGTCTCGAAGGGTTCCACCCATCCTGGAAACGCTCTATATACTTAAACGCATAAGGCCCTTATGACCCGTCGCCGGTCTTGACCGCCCCGATTAAATCCCCAAAAACCTGCCGAATATGCTCCCCATGGCTGTATAATTGGCGTTCAAGCGCAACAAGCGAGGCGGTTTGGGTTATCCCCAACAGGCTTGCGGTCTGTTTGGGGCTGAGGCTTGAAGGGTCAATAATAGCGCCAATGCTGGCCCGCTCAAAATGCAACAGGCAATCATAAAGCCGCGCCGCCCCAATCAGCTCCTCTGTCACCGAGCGCGACAAAAAGCCTTCATCACAAAGTGCCTTCAAGGCGCAAACCATATGGCGCGGATAGCGCGTGTTTTTTTGCGGATGAATGAGCGCCATAGCCTGGGCGATGAAA
>JALSJA010000213.1 GCA_026989615.1 Parvularculaceae bacterium
GACCAGTCCTGTATTGCCCCCTTGGGGCACTATGGGAATATTTTGGGCGTAGCAATAGGCCATAATCCGGCTCAATCGCTCGCTATTGTCCGGGCAGAGGGCAAGCGGGGCTTCGCCTTGCGTGCGCCCGCGCCATTCCCCAAGCAGGGGGCCAAGATTTTCTTCAGCCACAATACCGCCCTTTCCGGCAAGGCGGATAAGGTCATTTTTGTGCTGGTCGGACAAAGGGATCATAGGGTCTTAGTCTTTATGAGCTGCGCGGGTGAGGCGGTCATTGATAGCACGACCCAGATGGACTTCAGGAATGCGGGCAACAGCGATTTTGGCAAAGCGCTGATCCATCTCATGGAGGCAGGAAAAGAGATTGGCGGCAGCTTCGGTCAAATCGCCTTTGGCGCTTAAATTCATATCCCCTTTTATATTGCCAAAGCCGAGCAGGCCCTCATCGGGCTCGGCATTTAGGGCATTAAGGCGCAAAGGCGCCTGGGGCGCATAATGGCTGGCCAAAGCGCCGGGGGCGTGGGGCAGTTCCTTGCCAATGCCTGATTTGTCTGAACTTGGCGCGGTACCGTCAATCAGGGGGCCGGTTACGGTTTCAATATCTTCAACGGATAGCCCCCCTGCGCGCAATAATATGGGCCGCTCGCCATCGGCGCGGATAATGGTTGATTCAACGCCGATCCTGCACGGGCCATCATCAAGAATGAGGGGGATTTTTCCGGCCAGCATATCGGCCACATGATTGGCTTTGGTCGGGCTTAAGCGCCCTGACGGATTGGCGCTGGGGGCAACAAAGGGGCGGCCCAGCTTTTGCAAAACCGCCCTTGCGACCTCGCCTTTGGGGGCGCGAATGGCCAATGTTGAAAGCCCTGCCGAGGCAAGTTTGGCGACCGGGCAATTCTCTTTTCGCTGTAATACCAGCGTTAAAGCCCCGGGCCAGAAAGCCGCCATCAATTCTTTGGCCAAGGGGGTCATTTTGACCAATTCCTTGGCGGCCTCATAGTCGATGACATGGGCAATCAGGGGATTAAATTCCGGGCGCTGTTTGACCTCAAAAATTTTAGCGACAGCAATTTCATTGCAGGCATCGGCGGCGAGACCGTAAACGGTTTCTGTGGGCAGGGCGACCAGATGGCCGGAGCCGAGCAGGGCGGCGGCGATTTCAATCGATTTGGCATCGGCTTGCAGAATTTGCGTTTCCATGACGGCTCCCTATGAATGAATTTGTGCTATATCACTGCCTATTTCGCTACAAAAAAACGCCCAACAGCTCTATTTTCCTGTTAATCATATAGGGATGCGCGGGGTGAAAATCCATCAGGCGCAATTCAAGGAGAATTTCATGACTTATACTACCCCCGTGCGCGACATGGTGTTCACGCTGGACCATATGGCAGGCTTTGGCGCTCTGGAGAAATCCGGGGCTTATGAGGATTTGAACCGCGAGCTTGTGGAGGCGGTATTGGGGGAATGTGCCAAGTTGGCTGATGATGTTTTTGCCCCCCTGAACAGGCAGGGGGATGTGATCGGCGCTGCCCTCGAAAAAGGCGAGGTGACAACCCCGCCGGGTTTTGCCAATGCCTATCAGGCCTATGTCGAAGGCGGCTGGAACTCGCTGGCTTTTCCGGCGGAATATGGCGGGCAGGGTCTGCCGCAATCTTTGGCGCTGGCGGTATTTGATGCTTTTTGTGGTGGTTGCCTTGGGCTCTCCATGGGGTTTTCGTTAACCACCGGGGCGGTAAAAGCGCTGCTGGCCCATGGCGCGCCGGAGCAAAAAGAAATTTTCCTGCCAAAACTTGTTTCCGGGGAATGGACCGGCACCATGAATTTGACCGAGCCACAGGCAGGTTCTGACCTATCGGATATGCGCACCAAGGCTGAGCCCATAGGCGATGGCCGTTATAAAATTTCCGGCAACAAGATTTTCATCTCCTATGGGGAGCATGATATGGCGGAGAATATCTGCCATCTGGTGTTGGCGCGCCTGCCGGATGCGCCGCAAGGGACGCGGGGCATATCCATGTTTCTGGTGCCGAAATTTCATGTGGGCGCTGACGGGGCTTTGGGCGATCGCAATGATATTATCTGCACCGGTATCGAACATAAAATGGGCCAGCATGGCTCGCCCACCTGTTCGCTATCCTTTGGCGATAAGGGCGAGTGCATTGGCACTTTGATTGGCAAGCCCCATGAGGGGCTGAAAAATATGTTTGTGATGATGAATGCGGCGCGCATTGATGTGGGCATGCAATCGGTTTCGGTGGCCGAGCGGGCTTTGCAAATGGCATTGCAATGGGCCGGTGAGCGCCAGCAGGGACGGGCCTTCGGGGTCAAGACCGGGCCACAAATCGCGATTATCGGCCATCCGGATGTGCGGCGCATGCTCTATCTGATGAAAGCCAACACTATGGCATCGCGGGCTTTGTGCTATGCCAATATGGTGGCCTGGGACCTGGCCCATGTGGCCGAGGATGAGGCAGCACGCAAGGCGGCCAAGGAGCGTGAGGAATTGTTGACGCCTTTGGCCAAAGCCTGGTCCTCGGATCGGGCCAATGAAACCACGTCTTTGGGTGTGCAAATTCATGGCGGGATGGGCTTTGTGGAAGAAACGGGGGCGGCCCAGAATATGCGCGATGTGCGGATTTGCGCTATTTATGAAGGCACCAATGGTATACAGGCGATTGATCTGGTGGGGCGCAAGCTGGGCATGGGCAAGGGCAAGCTGGTTTATGATTTTCTGGACGAAATTCGCGCCAATGCCAGCGCGTTGAAAAGCGCCAATAAACAAAACTTACAAAAGATGGGCGCGGCGATTTTAAGCGCTGCCGATGAAGTTGAAAAAACTACCAAATGGATGGTCGAGGCTATGGGGCAAGCCCCTGAAGATGGTCTTGCGGGGGCTTGCGCCTATCAGGACCAGCTTGGGTGTCTGGCGGGCGGGCATTTTCTTGCCAAAGGGGCACTGGCGGCAGCCGGGCAGCTTGATCAGGGGGCGGATGATTATCTGCAATCCAATATTGCGATCGCGGATTTTTACAGCCAGACATGTTTGGGACAGGTGCATTCCCTGAGCAGCGCGATTATTGCGGGAAGCAAGGCCCTGCCGGAAATCAAGCCGGAGTTTTTCATTGGTTAGGGGGGTGGGAAGAGCGAATAGCGAGTAGCGAAATAGCGAATAGAGGGTAGAGAAAAAGAAACGAATCTCATCCTGAGCCTGCCTGCCCCCATGAGCACTTCTGCGGAAAGTGGGTCCTTCGAGACTCTGCTTCGCAGTTCCTCAGGGTGAGGCCGGTTTTCGGATAAGAAGTGCTCAAAAACAAAAACCCACCGAACCCGCCCCATTATTACGGAGTCTTGTTCGGCGGGCCTTTTACGCACCACCACCCAAAAGCGCTGGTGCGAATACTCTCTCTATTTATCCCACCCCTTAGTGTTTTCATAACTAGGCCCTAGATGAGAATGAGTCTTGACCTTTAGGGTCATATTAAGTGATAATAGCGGCCAGTTATGTTGGTGGGGGCCAGCATCTATTATTCGGGAGGAAGTCCGGGGGGTAAAGGGATTAAATTGGGGTCAATGGGAACTGTTTCTGCCCGTTATAGTCGCAGCATATATAATTCTTGCGTTGAATTGGGGTGTCCGGAATCTGCTTTACAATCCGTGTTTCAAAGCGCACCGGATTGTTTTAACGATCCGACGGCGCGCTTTGATAAGCGTTTGCTGATCGACATGCTCCACGAGGCCGAAGCAGCGACCGGCAATAGTGCCATCGGCCTGCAGGCCGGCAGCCAGTTTCGCCCCTCGACATTTCTTGATATCGGCTATGGGTTGATCGCCTGTCAGAATTTGCGTGAGGCGCTGGCTTTCAACTATCAATATCAGCGTTTGACGCAGGAAATAGGGCGCACCTCGGTTGTGGTGGATGGCGATATTGCCCGCATCAAATGGTGCACGCAGATAGAGGATGCCGAATATGTGCGCCCGGCAACGGAAGCGGCCTTTGCCGGTTATGCCGTATTGGGGCGCTGGCTCACCTGGGATAGCAAAGCCAAGGTGCGTGCCATGTATTTCAGACATGATAAAGTTGCCCATGGGCAGCTTTGCGAATCGCTTTTTCAGTGTCCGGTCCATTTTAACGCCGAGCAGGATGTGATGGAACTGGATGCGGAAACGCTTTTGCGGCCAATGCCACAGGCCAACGCAGCATTGCTCGCCCATTTGCGGGTCAGGCTGGATCGGGCGCTGGCGGAATTTGAAGGGGGGGTGGGTGTTCGCGCACGGGTGCGCGATATCATCCAGCAATTACTAATTGATGCCGGGCAGGATAATGCAGTTCCGGACCTGATCAATGTGGCGGCTATTTTGAACATGAATGAGCGCACTTTGCGCCGTCGCCTGACCGAGGAGGGGGTTACATTTCGCGAGGTTCTGACCGAGGCCCGTCAGGAGGCTTGCGAGATTTATCTGAAAGAGCGCCGCTGGACGGTGGCGGAACTGGCACAAATGCTTGGTTATTCCGAGCATTCCGCCTTTAGCCGGGCCTTTAAAAAATGGTTCGGCATGCCGCCATCGCAATATGTAGGTTAAGGATAAATGATGCGCGCTCTCGCCAAGCGGCCAAAATTCCGCTAAGCCCAAATTTATGACAGGACGTATTATTACAGCGCGCCATGGGCGCCCGGATCTTTGCCGCCGCCAGCGTATTTCCGCAGCGGGCTATGGCACATGGTGGCAAATGTATGAAAAATCGGGATTGGTGACAGAAGAAGGCCCGCCGGCCTCTTTGGTGGATTTGGCGAGCCAAGCCGAAACCGTGCTGTCGTCCAATATCACCCGGGCAATCGAAACAGCGGCCCATGTGACCAAGGGCCAGCGCGAGGTCGTGCAAGATCCGCTTTTTGTTGAGGCGCCTTTGCCGCCGCCGCCAGTGCCATGGATCAAATTGCGCCCCGGTACTTGGGGGGTAATCTCACGGTTTTTCTGGGCCTTTGGCTATAATGTCGATGGCATGGAAAGCAATGATGAGGCTTGGCAGCGGGTTTCCAAGGCGGCGGACAAATTGATTGACCATGCGCAAAAGGGTGATGTTCTGGTTTGCGCCCATGGCTATTTTAACTGGATGCTGGATCGTCATCTGCGCCATAAGCGCGGCTGGGAGCGGGTTGGCCATAGTGGCGAAAACGATTATTGGTCGCACCGCATTTATCAGCCGCCAGCAAAAGAAAACAGTGTTGTCGAAGATTTATCGGCAGCACCGGCAGAATAATGGAAAAGAGGAATATGGCGAAAGCAAAAGACATTGCCGGGCTGAATTTTGAAGCGGCCCTTGCCGAGCTTGAAGAGATCGTCAAAAAACTGGAAAGCGGTGAGGCGGCCTTGGAGGATTCGATCGTTCTTTATGAGCGCGGGGCGGCATTGAAAGCCCATTGCGAAAAAGTGCTAAAGCAGGCCCGCGAAAAGGTCGAGAAAATTATTATCGCCGATAATGGTTCGGTCTCGGCGCAGGAAACAGATTTCGACAATTAGAGCCTTTTCGGTTTTGATACCAATCAAAACCGGGCTCTAAGTTTTTGTTTTTGGGCACTTCTTATCCGAAAACCGGTATCCACTTATCCTGGAAACGTTCTAAAGGGCCGGTCTATTGCCCCAGCCCGGATATAAAAAACCGCCAACTGGATCATCCAGCTGGCGGTTTTCTTTATTGGTTAGGTCCGAGATTTAGAAATCATATCCCAAACGAACATACCAGGAGCCGCCTTCATAATTCGCAGCACTACGACGCGGATATTGAAGGCCAACGCTCAAGCGGTTGGCATTTGGTGGGCCAACCTCGTCGATGAATGTATCAAATACATTCACGCCACCAGCAGCAATCGTCATCTGATCGGTGATCTTATAGGCCACTTCCATATCGAAATAGACGGTTGCATCGATTTCAGCCGATGGCGGGTTAACCGTATCACCGATAATGCCGCGCTCATCATAATGGCTGCCATAATAATTGCCGCGGGCCATGAAGTTCCAGCGATCGCCAAATGCGGTATTGGTGGTCGCGACAAAGCGAAGATTAGGATAGTTGTTTTCAATATCCTCAACGATGGAATCGCTGACCGGCTGGATGCCGCCGACAAGGCGCTGTCCGACAACGTCAATCTTGCTGTAATTGGCAGCAAAAGTAACATCGGTTGAAGCGTCCTGTCCCCAGTCGAAGCCCGAGGTCCACACAAGATCAATACCCGATGAAACAATATCGAGGGCATTGGTGTAGAAGGAAATCGTGGCTCCGGCCAAGGTTGGGTGCGGAATATCGCCTGTGCGATAAATGCGATCATCAACCTCGATCCGATAGAAATCAACGGTCAGATTGGAGCGACCGCCAATATCGGTTGTAAAGCCGAGGCTATAGTTGGTTGCCTCTTCTTCTTTCAGTGGCGCACCACCAACGGCCAGCGCCAATGGGCTGGTCGGTGGAATCAGACCTTCTTCTGTTTGCAGGCCTGTTGTGCCGTCAAAGGTTGTGATGGTTGAGCGCAGGTTTGACTGGCCCGGTGTTGGCGCGTGGAAGCCGGTTGAATAGGCCCCGCGCAGCGCGAATGTATCGGTCACATTATAGCGTGTGGCCAATTTCCAGTTCAGCGTATCGCCGAAATCCGAGAAATCTTCATAGCGCAACGCATATTGCACCATCCAAACATCGCTAATGTCTTGCTCGACATCCACATAGAGGGCGTAATTATCGCGGCTGAACTCGCCACTGTCTTGAGGCTTGAAGCCGCCAAACCCGTTGGAGCCAGCTCCGAAATAGGAGTTTGGTTCACCGGCAATCACGGTGAAGGTTTCATCACGCCATTCCGCACCAAAGGCGAGATTGACATTGTCCGATAATGGCATGGAGAAATCGGCATTGATATTTAGTTCAGCCTGCTCCAATGCCCCCACATCAAAATCACGTTGGGCCGGTTCGCCATTCACGAGACCGAGATCCGGATTCAATGTGTTATTGAGGAAATAGTCCAGCTTGTTGCGGCCATAGCCAATGCTGAAATCATAGGACATTTCATTGCCGGCAAACACACCCCTCAAGCCGGTAACAGCGCTAAAGTCTGTTTGTGCGCCATCAAGATAAGGCGTGTAACCCGCTTGCAGACCCGTAAAGCCAAGGGCATTCAAAGCCTGAATGGTGGAGTGGTTCGGGTTGCGATAGAAGAAGCGATAGCGGCCATCGGCATCGGCATAGTTGCCAAAGGCGTAAAGCTCGGCATTGTCACCTATGTCAACACCCGCAGAAACGAAGAAGCGCAGGGCTTCTGTTTGTGGACGACCCCAAGTTTGCACCAGCGGCGCATCACCAAAGGGCGAATCTGCACCAACACCGGGAACACCGGCATCAATCAGGGCTTGTGCATCCGGGCGCTGAATACCCCGTGAAAGGGCGTCATTGCTGACATATTCACCGGTGAGATTGATATAGCCATTATCACCAAGGGGCAGGCCAATATTGGCGGAATAGGACGAACTGTCTTCGCCTTCATAGAAGCGACCATAGCGGGCATTGATCTCGCCGCCTTCGGAAGCGTCTCTGGTGACGAAATTGATCACACCCGCGATAGCATCAGCGCCATATTGTGACGACGCGCCATCACGCAGAACTTCAACGCGCTTCAAGGCAACGCCGGGGATCATGCCAATATCGGAGCCATGGGCGCCATTACCGGCGGCCGGGGCAAAAAGTTGCACAAGCGCGGTGCGGTGGCGACGTTTGCCATTGACGAGAACCAAAGTCTGGTCAGGAGCAAGACCGCGCAAAGAGGTTGGACGCACAAAAGCACTACCATCACCGGTTGCCGGGGTTGCCGTGTAAGAAGGCACCAGTGCTTTTAGATTGTCGGTAAGGTCAGCCGTATTGGCAAGATTGTTGAAATCCTTGCCGCTAATGCTATCGACCGGTACTGGCGAATCCAAGGCCGTGCGCGGCTTGGCGCTACGCGAACCAAGGATGACAATTTCGTCATCGCTATTGGCCCCGTCCTGGGCCAGTGCGGCCCCTTGGGTCATCACCACACCGCTGACCCCAAACACCGAAGCGCCGAGTAGTAGAAGTGATCGTTTTATTCGGTTTTTCATTTTCGTTTCCTTTTTCCCTTCCTCTCATTTCTTGTCTTTTTTGGGAGATAGTCATTTGGAGAGGTTAGTTTCAGTTGTAAGTTCATTGTGATTTTCTGAAGTTCCAGATGGTGAAAGTTCAGAAATCCTGGTTCAAAATACGGTCATGTTCAAATTTCGAGGGATGACCGAACAAGCGATAATCACTCGCAAAATCTCCTTTGCTGTTTCAATTCATACCAAATAGCCTCCTTACATCAGAAGCCTGTGCGCATTGCCTGCCAGCTTTCATACCGGCCAAACAGGCATGGCGCACCAATTCATCATTTCCCGAGGCCAAAGATCCGTCAGGCTGCCAGATATTGTTTTCAAATCCCACTCTGACATGCCCCCCCATCTGTGCGGCGAAATCTGCAGCCTCATATTCGCCCTCGCCGAAACAGCATACAGACCAAACAATATCCGGGGAAGAAGTAAAGGCGGTAAGGCAGAGCGGAAATTCAAACTGTGTCTTTCCCGTCATTGTATAGGACCCCAAAACCAGAAGCACATAGCAGGGTGTGCTAAAGGCTTTTTTTGTGTGCAGCGCACAAAACAAATCGGCATCTCGATTGTCATAAAGAATGATTTGCGGAAAAATGCCTGCTTCACGCATCCAGTTAAAAAACCTGATGGTTTCACCAATAAATTGTGGCTCCGGGCAAATCTCCCGCAGGGCAATGGAGACGGCCTCCGGGCGCAGGGATTTGACCAGCGCCATTTGCTGCTCACGATCATATTGGCCGCAGGATTCGGTTGTTACCTGAATGATGAGATCATCCCCCACTTTCTCGCGAATGGCTGAAATTGCTTTTTCATACCGCTTCTGGTCAAGGCTGTGGCGCTCTTCCGCATCGCGCACATGCAAATGGATGATGCTGGCACCGGCCTCAACAATTTGACCAGCACAATCTGCTATTTCCTGCGGCGTGACAGGGAGTTTCGGATGATCTTTTTTGGTCCGTCTTGCGCCATTCAGGGCACAGGCGATGATAAATCTATTGGTCACTGAAAAACCTCCGCGATTACGGTTTGGAGCTTCTCTATCAATTCCTCAAAATGTGTTGGTTTGGCAATAAAGGGCGGTGCCAATAAAATATGCGCGCTTAAACCATCTTCCTTGCGCCCCGCACCGGGATAGCAGATGAGACCATATTGCATAGCGGTGTCTTTAATCTGTGCGGCAATTTGGGAGGGGTTTTCGAAAGGGGTTTTGCGGGCTTTATCGGCGACCAGTTCCATGGCCTGAAAAAATCCGCGCCCTCTTATATCGCCAATATTGGGGTGGTCGCCAAAAGCATCGCGCAAACCGTTTTGCAGAGCCGGACCTTCCCGCTGCACCTTGTCGATCAGCTCTTCATTGTCCAGAACATCAAGTACGGCACACCCGGCAGCGCAGGCATTGGCATGGCCCATATAGGTATGGCCATGGGGATTTTTTTTGCCGGTGTCGATAAAAGTCGCGGCAATTTTTGCTCGCGCAATGGTCGCCGCCAAAGGTAGATAGCCGCCGCCAATGCCTTTGGCCAGCGTGGTAATATCGGGGATGATATCCTCTTGCTCAAAGGCAAAAAAACTGCCCGTGCGCCCGCTGCCGCACATTATTTCGTCAAGAATGAGCAGGATATTATGGCGGTCGCAAATATCGCGGATTTGTTGAAAATAGGTTTTGGCGGGCGCAACCGCCCCCAGGGAAGCGCCGACCATTGTTTCGGCCATAAAGGCGGCGATATTTTCTGCTCCTTCGCGCAGAATGACCGCTTCCAGTTCATTGGCGGCGCGCTTGGCATATTCGAGCTCGCTCTCGTCTTGTTGTTGGTGGCGATAGGCATAGCAGGGAGCGATGCGCGGCCAGTCCAATAAAATACCATCCATGGAAGCGCGGCGGGCAAGATTGCCGGAGAGGGAAAGTGTGGCAAAGCTATTGCCGTGATAGCTGTCGCGCCGGGTTATGATTTTGATTTTCTTGTTTTGCCCATGGGCGCGCCAATAGCGCCAGGCAAGATTGATCGCTGCCTCATTGGCTTCACTGCCGCCACAGGTGAAATAGGCCCGGGCGCCGCTTTCGGGAAATTTGGCTGTCAGCCTGGCGGCTAATTTTTCTTGGGGGCTATTGGTGAAAAAACCCGTATGGGCAAAGGCAAGATCATCGGTCTGGAGGTGGATGGCGGTCAGCACGACGGGATGGCCATGGCCGAGGCATGAGACAGCGGCCCCGCCGCTCATATCGAGATATTTTTTGCCCTGATCATCGGTAATATACATGCCACGCGCACGCATCGCGACAGGATAGTGCTGATCAAGATCGCGATAAAAGACCGATCCCATAATTTACCTGTTCAAAAGCCCCGTCTGCCCATTAGAGCCATCCGGCCACTAGAGCCATCCGGTTTTGATACCAATCAAAACCGGGCTCTAAGTTTTTGTTTTTGAGCACTTCTTATCCGAAAACCGGCCTCACCCTGAGGAACTGCGAAGCAGAGTCTCGAAGGGCCCACTTTTCGCAGAAGTGCTCTAGGGCCGAAGTTTTTGCAGAAGGTGGACATAAGTCAAATCTTTATAATTTGCATAACTATAACTATAATTTATAGATGGTGTTATGAATGGGCGGCAGATTGAAATATTCTCCATGGTGATGAAGACCCGGACCGTGTCCGAGGCGGCCAGCCGTCTCGGGGTATCGCAACCGGCGGTCACGGCCAGTATCAAACAGATGGAACAGGCCATCGGGTTCAACCTGTTTCACCGCAAAAGCGGGCGATTGCACCCCACAGAGCAGGCCCGGCTTTTGAATCGGGAGGCCGAGCGGGTGCAGGACAGCCTCACCATGTTTCGCAATCTTGCCCGTAAAATGCATGAGGATCTGACCCACCGCCTGTCGGTTGCTGCCCCGCCATCGCTTTGCCATGACCTTTTGCCGGAAGCGGTGGCGCGGCTCATGGGCAAAACCGAAGATTGCCTGATCGATGTGACGATCCAGCATCACGCCTTGATTTTGCAGGATATTGCCAGCGCAAGCGGACAGAACCATCTCGGCTTTACCTATGGTATAGATGAAAGCCTCAATCTTGGTTCCATAAAACTGGGCCAAGCAAAAATTGTCGCATTGGTGCCGCGCCAATGGGCTTTGAACAGGCAAGGGGCAATATCAATCGCAGACTTTGCCGAGCGCCCCCTGATAGGGACCTTTGCGGGTGAACCTTTGAGCCATGCGGTAGAAGCCATGTTCCATGCGGCCAAGCTGGATATTGACTATAATATTCGTATTCAAAATCATATTTTCGCCGCTGACCTCGCCAGCCGTGGCATGGGGGCGGCGATTATAGACAGTCTGACGGCAAGACATGTTCTGGCCGGACCACGGGGCGCGCATCTTGATATGCTGGAGATTAAAGAAGCACCGATCCTGCCGGTGCTGGCAGTGTATTCCTATGAACAGCCTTTGAACGACCACGCCAAAAGCCTGATCCAGTTTTTCCGCGAAGCGTTGAAGGGCTAAATTATCTCGGTCTGGCATTGCTGATGGCCTGATGAATTTCGAGACCGCCCATCATTTTATGAAACCCATCATCCCCGAGCAGCATGCGCAAGGCGTCCTGATCCTTGACCAGATTGGTGAATTTATCGCGGATTTTAGAATCATTGAGATCAAGCTCGTAGTCTTCCGCCCAGTCGAGAATATCATCGCAATCGTAAATCTGCTGCACCTGCCTGGCATAATAGAGCAACAGACCACCCAAGCTTGGCGGGGGGTAGTCAGGCTTCATGCGCATGGTCCGGATCATTTCATAGCGCCCATTGCTGATGGTGCAGCGATAGCTGTCGGGCTTGTCAGCGGGGGCGGTTTCCAGCGTCAGCCCTGCTTCCTTGATGGCGGCCTCGATAAAGTCAGTCATGAGGGCAGGATAGGGCTTTGCGGCGGATGACGCCAGTTGCAATTTTTCTATTATAATCAATGGGTTAAACTGGTGTGTGTGATGAAAAGAGAGAGGGAGGGTGCGGATTGTCCAAAAGCCTGTCTCGGGTGGGGTCTGTGGGGCATTGCCTTTTCGCATTTCTTGTCCGAAAACCGTTTCCCCTTCATGGGAAGTGTTCTAAATGTCACGAAACCATCACGTTCGGGCCGTTATCGGGTCGCCTTTTGGTCTCATCTGTCTGGCCAATATGCCCGCAAACAAGATGTGTGGAATTTGAGTTTAAAGGATTGAATTTATATGGCCGTAGAGACACCGCTTTTGGATCAGGTCATTGTGCCGGAAGATTTGCGCAAGCTTGAAGTTTCGCAATTGCGCCAGCTTGCCGATGAATTGCGCGCCGAGACCATTGATGCGGTTTCGCAAACCGGTGGGCATTTGGGGGCAGGTCTCGGGGTGGTCGAACTGACAACGGCCATTCATTATATTTTCAACACCCCCGAGGATCGGCTGATCTGGGATGTGGGCCATCAATGCTATCCCCATAAAATTCTGACCGGTCGGCGCGATCGCATTCGCACCCTGCGCCAGGAGGGTGGCTTATCCGGTTTTACCAAGCGCTCTGAAAGTGAATATGATCCCTTTGGCGCGGCCCATGCGGCGACCTCTATTTCGGCGGCCCTTGGCATGGTGGTGGCGCGTGAGGTCGAGGGCCGCGACAATAAAGTTATTGCGGTGATTGGCGATGGCTCGATGTCGGCGGGCATGGCCTATGAGGCGATGAACAATGCCGGCCATATGGGCAAGCAGTTGATCGTCATTCTGAATGATAATGATATGTCCATTGCCCCGCCCACCGGTGCCATGAGTGCCTATCTGGCACGCGCCGCATCATCCGGCGTCTATCAGGGCTTTCGCAATTTTGCCAAGCAGCTGGCGAAAATTCTGCCCAATGCGTTGTATGAAAAAGCCGCTATGGCCGAAGAGTTTACCCGCGCCATGGCTATGGGCGGGACTTTGTTTGAAGAGCTCGGCTTTTATTATGTGGGGCCGATTGATGGCCATAATCTCGACCATCTCCTGCCGGTTCTGGAAAATGTACGGGATTTGAACCATGGGCCGGTGCTGGTTCATGTGGTGACGCAAAAGGGCAAGGGCTATGCGCCGGCGGAAGCTGCTGCCGATAAATATCACGGGGTGGCCAAATTTGATGTGATTTCCGGCAAGCAGCACAAGGGCAAGGCCAATGCGCCGAGCTATACCTCCGTGTTTGCCAATCAGCTCATATGCGAGGCGGAGGCCGACCCGAAAATTATCGGCATCACGGCGGCCATGCCATCGGGCACCGGACTTGATAAATTTATGGAGGCCTTCCCGGACAGATGTTTTGATGTGGGCATTGCCGAGCAACATGCGGTGACCTTTGCGGCAGGGCTGGCGGCGGAAGGTTTGAAACCGTTTGCGGCGATCTATTCGACTTTCCTGCAGCGGGCCTATGATTCGGTTGTCCATGATGTGGATCTGCAAAAACTGCCGGTGCGTTTTGCGCTCGATCGTGCCGGGCTGGTGGGCGCTGACGGCGCAACCCATGCCGGGGCGTTTGATGTTTCTTTTCTGGGTTGCCTGCCCAATATGATTTTAATGGCGGCGAGCGACGAGGCCGAGCTTGTGCATATGACCCATACGGCGGCCCAATATGATGAGGGGCCGATTGCCTTTCGTTTCCCCCGCGGCGAAGGGGTGGGCATGGAAATGCCGGACCAGCCGGAGATTTTGCAAATCGGCAAAGGCCGTATCATCCGCGAAGGCACATCGGTGGCTATTTTGTCATTAGGGACAAGGCTGGCGGAGAGTTTGCGTGCGGCGGAAATGCTGGGCGCCCAAGGCTTGCCCACCACGGTGGCCGATGCCCGCTTTGCCAAGCCTTTGGATGAGGCATTGATCAAGCAATTAGTGTCCCATCACGAGATTATCATCACGGTTGAAGAAAATGCCATGGGCGGCTTTGGCGCCTTTGTGCTGCAATATCTCGCCCGCGAGGGCCTGCTCGACAAGGGTTGCAAAATTCGCAATCTGACTCTGCCGGATATCTATCAGGATCACGCCAGCCCGGCGGTGATGTATGAACAGGCGGGCCTGACGGCGCAACATATTGCCGACACCGCCATGCAG